>JABDJR010000338.1 GCA_013003415.1 Candidatus Eiseniibacteriota bacterium
CTTCACCGTTCTCCCCTACGCCAATGATGATCCGATCATGGCAAGGAAGCTTGAAGACGCCGGCTGCGCTGCGGTGATGCCTTTGGCCGCCCCCATCGGGAGTGGTCTGGGAATCCAGAACCCGCGCAACATTCAAATCATACTTGAGGCGGCCAAGGTACCGATTATTGTCGATGCCGGCGTAGGCACGGCCTCCGATGCGGCGGTGGCCATGGAACTGGGTTGCCATGGCGTGCTCATGAACACGGGAATTGCTGGAGCTAAAGATCCGATTCTCATGGCCCGCGCCATGAGACGAGCGGTGGAAGCGGGACGGGATGCCTACCGGGCCGGAAGAATCCCAAAGAAGCTCTATGCAACCGCTTCCAGTCCCATCGAGGGCGTGATCGGAACGTGATCGAAGGCTTAATCCTCATCACCGATCGCCGTCAGGTGAGAACCTCGATCGAGACCTGTGCCCAGGCCGCTTTGGCGGCGGGCTTCTCTGCGGTCATGTTGCGGGAAAAAGACTTGGCCACAAGAGATCTTTTTGAACTCGCTAAAACCCTGAAGAGCTATTGCGATAAGGAGAATAAGCCGCTCCTCATCAACGATCGCATGGACATCACCCTTGCTCTAGGTGGGGCTACGGGGCTTCATGTGGGGAGCCACGGCGTCCCCCTGGCCGATTTGACGCCCCGGGCCTTTGACGGGCTCCTGGGCTACTCTTCCCACAGCCCGAAAGAGGCCCAAAAGGCCTTGTCCTTGGGTGCCGATTACATAACCGTGAGCCCTATCTACAAAACCCTCAGCAAACCCGAGCTACAGCCAAAAGGCTTGGGCCTGCTCGAAGAGACTCTCAAACTCTGCCCCGTGAGCCGAGTTTTCGCCTTGGGCGGCGTCACGGAAGAAAACCTTCCAGGCATTGCAAATTCCGGGGCGGCCGGTGCCGCGATCATGGGAGAGATGATGCGCTCTCCAAAACCTGACAAAACGGCGGCCCGCCTCATGGAAGCTTGGTCTGGAAGTCACAAAGAGTTTGTGGCCACGCGAGGGCAACATTGAGAAAGACTCTGTTTCTGGGAACCATTCTGTTCCTGATTGCGCTCGGTTTGCGGTTGCTGCCTCTAAACTATGGCCTGCCAAACACTTTTTACTACGACGAAGGCCGATACGTTTCGCAAGCCGTTCGCGTGGGGAGCGACGGTATCCGTCCCGCCAGCTACACCTACGGACCTTTGTTCCCCTATGCGGTTGCGGGAAGCTATGGGTTTGTTTACAGCATTGGCAAGGCATCGGGGCAGTGGCTCGACAGCACGGAATTCCAAAAACAGTACTTCAAAGATCCAAGTCTCTTCTTCGGAACCGCAAGAGCCCTTTCTGCGCTCTTCGGAGCTTTGGCCGCCACGCTCCTCCTCACCACCGGTCGCCGTTGGCTTCGCCTCGAAACCGGTAGGGTCGCAAACTCTTGGGAGAATTTTCTTGAGCCTCTGAAATCTTCGGCAAACCTGGGCCCGTGGCTGGCCGCTTTTAGCCTGGCTGTATTTGCCACTGCCGTCTCTTTTGGCGCTCAAGCAAAAGCAGAGAGCCTTCTTTTGTTGCTCATCGTTCTGTGGTTGTACGGGGTTGGGAGATACCGGCAAGGGTCGAGCCTCGCCATCCTCAGCTTTGCCGGCATCTGCGTGGGCTTGGCAACCGCAACCAAATACAACGCCATTCTCTTTTTGCCATGGCACGCGCTGGTCCCCTTCTTGGGGTCACGCTTTCGGAAGGGATCAACTTGGTTGGCAACTCTGTTGGCTCCGGTTGGTGGGTTCTTTCTGGGAGCCCCTGCCTCGATCCTCGACCTGCAGGGTCTGTGGCAAGGGATTCAATTCAATTCCAAGATAAGCACCGGGTTTTCCTTCGCCGACCCGACGGTGTGGGCGAGCAAGATGCAGAGTTTTGCCTTCGAGGATCTCCAAGGTGGCCTGGGTCCTCTCCTTTTTCTCTTTGCCTTGATGGGCACTTGGAGTGTTTTAAGAAACCGTGGTCGCTCCGGACTTTGGCTGGTATCTCTTGCTTGGGGTTTTCTAGCCTTTCATCTTTTCCAAGACGCTCCGAGACTGGTGCCCCGCTATCTGCTTCCCGCTATCCCTGTGTTTTTCATACTGGCCGGGGCCGGCATCGATAGCGTTCTTGGAGCCACCGTCCATCGATTTGGATCTCCTCCCGCCTTTCTGCGCGTGGCCACGGTTGTCTTGCTCTTGCTACCCACGCTGATTGGAACCGTGAGTTGGGTGACCCCGGTCCTGGGAGACGACACCCGGTGGCAGGCTCAGGTCTGGATCGAAAAAAACATCCCATCTCAATCCGCCGTGCTGGTTGAAGACCCCGTCGCATCCCCACCCTTAAACCCAACCGGGGCCGCGG
>JABDJR010000329.1 GCA_013003415.1 Candidatus Eiseniibacteriota bacterium
CTGGAACAGTCGGCGAGTTTCCCGGGTAAAGATCCGGAATCCAAAACTGTTTTCCGACGCGCCATTTCGCGGGCTTTTCTGGCCGCTTCGCGTGCCCGAGCCGCCGCGATGGACTTCTGGATAACGGCTTTACCCACGCTGGGGTTTGTTTCAAGAAAGTAGGAGAGCCCATCGGAGACGATGGAGTCCACAATCCCTTTCACTTCCCCATTACCCAGTTTGGTTTTTGTCTGGCCTTCGAATTGTGGCTCAGGAACCTTCACCGAAATGACGGCAGAAAGTCCTTCACGCACATCGTCACCCGAAAGCGAAACCTTGGCATTCTTAAAAAGATTCTCACGAGTGGCCCAAGAGTTTAAAGCTCGTGTTAACGCAGCCCGAAAACCAACCAAATGGGTTCCGCCCTCGGTGGTGCGAATATTGTTCACATAAGAGAAAACGTTTTCGTTGTAAGACTCGTTGTACTGAAGAGCGACGCTGACATCGACGCCATCTTTTTCTTTGTTGATGGCAATGGGTGGCTGATGGAGCGTGGAGTGACCGCGGTTTAGGTTCACCACGAAGGATGAAATACCGCCATCGAACTTGTAGGTGTTCTCTTTGTCAACGCGCTCATCTTTAATCGCGATCTCGATACCGGCATTCAGGTAGGCCAGTTCGCGCAAGCGGTGGGCCAGGGTGTCGAGGGTATATTCCCGAGTGTCAAAGATCTGGTCGTCGGCAAGGAAGGTGACCTTTGTACCTCGGCCGGAGTCGGGGCCAAGTTCCGAAAGGTCTTTCGTTTTGACACCCCGCGCAAATTCCATCTGGTAGCGCTTACCGTCGCGAACCACTTCAACCTTGAGCCATTCGCTCAAAGCGTTCACCACGGAAATACCTACACCATGCAAACCACCGGAAACCTTGTAGGAATCTTTGTCGAACTTTCCGCCGGCATGAAGGGTTGACATGACCACTTCAACCGCAGGACGACCTTCCTTCTCATGAAGATCGACCGGAATACCACGGCCGTTGTCGACAACCGTAATCGAGTTATCTTTGTGAATGGTTACCGCAATGCTGTCGCAATGTCCGGCTAAGGCTTCGTCGATACTGTTGTCGACCACCTCGTAAACTAGGTGATGCAGACCTTCAACGCCGGTACTCCCAATGTACATACTGGGACGTTTGCGAACACCCTCAAGCCCCTTTAGGACCTTGATAGATTCTGCGCCGTACGAGCTCGTTACTTGGTCTTGTGCCATATTTGTTAGTTCCTAAATGCTTCCGTCTCTATGCCGATTCTCGATCGAGCTGGAGTTTGATCTCGGTTACGACATCGCCGCCCAGTTGTTGGTTGATCTCTTTTTGGAATCGTCGACGCAAGTAAATCATCTCGTTCATCCAAGAGGCATTAGCCACTTGAACCAACAAGACCCCATCCCTGAAAGAAACCGCTTTTGCTCTGGCCGCTACTTGCGTGCCCACCACGCCTGGCCAAAGCTCAACCGCTTTCCATCCTTCTATAGACCGATCTAGTTTCAATTGCGTAAGCAAGCCCTTCAGAGGCCCGCCTACCTTTTTCATCATTCCCAAAACAATCTTAGGCGTCTGGTAGACGCAAAGGCATGACTAAACAGAGAAGATCCTCCTCCTTCTCCTGTTCCGCCGGAACCAGAATCCCTGGACTGGTAGGCGTATTAAGCCGCATCTCAATTTTGTTGGAGGGAATGGTTCGTAGCGCTTCCAGTAAGTAGGAAGCGTTGTAACCCACTGCAATTTCGGATCCGGTGTAGTCGACGGGTAGAGCTTCTTGACCCTCTCCAACATCGGCTGTGCTCACGCTGAGTTCAACTCGCTCCGGCTTTAGAGCCAGCTTGATCTGGCGTGTGACGTGATCTGAAAGAACGGAAACCCGTCGGATCGCACCCATGAATTCTTCTTTGTCGAGATGAAAACGGTGGGGGTTCTCTTTCGGAATAACTTGCTCGTAGTTAGGAAAGTTCCCGTCGATAAGACGTGAAAATACAGTTGTGGTTCCAACCTCAAAAACCGCGAAGTTTCGACTTACGGTGAGGTTAACTTTAGGGTTGCCACTAGCCAGACGCACAACCTGGTTCAAGGCCTTAGGAGGAATAATAAGATCTCTTCCCTCGAGACCCTTAAAATCGCCTTGGAAAGCTGCCTTGGCCAAACGATGACCATCGGTGGAAACTAAATTCAACATGTTGCCTTGAAGTTGAAACAAAACGCCGGTCAGCATCTGACGAGTTTCATCGCTACTGACGGCATAGGCCGAACGCTTAACCGCTCGTTCAAAAACATCGGTGGGAAGAGAAACCATTTTCTCGGCATCGATTTGCGGGAGCTGCGGAAAGTCTTCGGGGTCGAGACCAATAATAGTTGAACTACCATGACCGTAGTTCATTTTGACTTTGGTTCCGGAAACGGAAACTTTGATCTCAGTATCGGGCTTAAGTTCACGAACGATTTCGCCAATGCGCTTTGCGGGAATCGTAATGGAACCTTCACGATCAACTTGGGCTTCGCCCCGCGTCTTGATCGATAAGTCGAGATCCGTAGAAACCATCGTGAGACCTTCACGATCAGCTTCGACCAAAATGTTCGAAAGAATAGGTAGTGTGCTCTTCGTGGGCACTGCGCTTACAACAACCTGGAGTAGGTCTTGTAGCGCCGCCTGCGAAATCGAAAATTTCATTCTTGTCCCCTTGCGGACGGATGTTGCTAATACCGTAAGCGGCTAAAAGTAAGGCTATCTCTAAAGTTCAGCACTCTCGGACCCTCCCCATACCTGAACCTCACCGTCTCAAATCCGCGGAACGCTCCAAGCGAAGGTCTTTTTTAGAGTTACGCTAATATTGACCCTTCATTATAGGTGGCAAAAGGGTTGTCCACAAGGGGTGCTTACTTGAGGTAACTTCCTGTAACACTTGAGGATAGAAGGGGGAACTCCTCACCGTCTTGCCCAACTTCTCTAGAGCTTTCTTTCTCCTGGTTGGGGAGGGTTTTGAAGACCTCCAGTGGAGAAAATCTGCCTCTCTTCTTCTTATTTATATATAGCTAGTAGTAGTAGTAGAGGTGGTTCAATTCTGAAGAACTCTGGTTTTTCTTGTTTAAGCGTGGCCGTAATTTGAAGTTACCCGACTGCAACTTGTGTTGAAAACCTTGGAAACTTTCAACAGGTCTTACCAACTTCCACACCACCTTATGAATCACACACGAGTCCTAACAGACTATCCACCGACAACTACCAAACTAAAACTTTAGTTTCTCTTCGATCTCTTGTGTTGAACGACGGATCTTCGGATCGTTTTCAATCATGTCTTTTACGCGATCGCACGCATACAACACGGTTGTGTGATCACGCTTGCCGAACAGCTTTCCAATTTCCGTTAACGGCAAGTCGGTCATGGTACGACACAAGTACATGGCAACTTGTCGCGGCACTACAATGGCGTTGGTGCGCCGCTTGCCTTTAATAGACTCAACCGTGCTGTCGAAATACTCGGCCGTCGTGCGAATGATGGTGGGAGCATCGATTTGCTTGCGCGCCGAAGACCGTGTGAAGTCGGCGAGCACTTGCTTAGCCAAATCGAGGTTGATTTCGACATTCATAAGATTCGAAAACGCAATCAAACGAATGAGAGAGCCTTCAAGTTCGCGGATGTTGGAGCGCACATTTTCGGCAATGTGAAGGGCGACATCTTCCGGGAGGAAGAGCCCTTCGATTTCCGCCTTGTGCTTCAGAATGGCGATCCGGGTCTCGAGGTCGGGGAGTTGAATATCGGCCACCAAACCCCACTGGAAGCGGCTCACAAGACGCTCCTCAAGCATTCTGATCTCTCCGGGAGGCCGATCACTGGTCATCACAACCTGCTTCTTAGCATCGTACAGCGCGTTGAAGGTATGGAAAAACTCTTCTTGAGTACTTTCCTTACCCGCTAAGAACTGAATGTCGTCGACCAAAAGAAGGTCGGCGTTACGATACTTCTTGCGGAAGTCGTGAGTTTTTCCGTGCTGGATACAGTAGATCATTTCGTTCGTGAATTGCTCGCTGGAAACGTAGGCAATTCGTGAACGAGAGTTCTTTTGACGCAGAGCGTTTCCAACCGCTTGCATCAAGTGAGTTTTGCCCAAACCAACACCGCCGTAGAGGAACAGCGGGTTGTAGGCCGTGGCCGGGTTCTCAGCAACCGCTTTGCAAGCCGCGTGGGCTAGCTGATTGCTTTTCCCAACCACAAACATGTCGAAAGTGTATTTGGGATCGATCTGACTGTGATCGTCTCCCATTCCGGAATCCTCGAAGGCGGCGTTGGCTGCCTTTTTGGACGAGGTCGTTTTGGGGGGTGGTGGGGCTTGGGTTGAACGAACCTCGAGGACCGGGTCGACCCGAAACTCGATGACGAGATCGGCACCGTAGGCACGCTTAACCGATCGTCGAAGCACGTCCATGTAGTTTTCTGACAACCATTCAGCCACAAACTGATTGGGAACATTCAGAACAAGCGAAGATTTTTCGATACCGCTGAGTTGCACAGCACGAAACCAGGTTTCATAGGCCTGGGTCTGGACGCAACTCTTCACTTCTTCAAGAAAAGTCCTCCACTCGGGGGGAGCGGGTTGAGACGCCATTGATAAGGCTCCTTATGCACGTTTTCCACATTGTTTTTCACAATCTGCAGACAAAGACAGAGTATGCACTTAGCCGAATCACTGACCAAAATCGGAGGCAGGACACTCGAGGAAAAAGATCTTGTTTCCACAACTGTGGAAAGGCTGTAAGTCATTAAAAAGTATGCGCTTGCAGAGGGAACAAAGATGGATGTAAAGAGGGTTTTCCACAAAACGGGCTCTAATTTGGAATGACCCTTGAAAATAGACCTAACTCACTGCGCTACATAGATTTAAGGAATGCCCCATCGCTGATATTGCCCGGGATTCGTGTCGGCGAAATTTAGCATAGGGCCTACCCCTGAACAAGATGGTTTGTGAAGAAATTCTTAAGTCATTTAACCTCTTGCTAAACAATGTGTTAAGCTGCTTTTTCGAACGTTAATGTTCAACCTGAATCAGTTTTGAAAGATTTTATCCGTAATTATTGAATATTTCTTCGATGTCCAAGGTTTAGCGACAGTTTAGCGGAGTGTGTCATGACACGCAGTCCAAAACGGAACCCTCTCGGTTTTACTGAGAAGGACCATTGACTTACACGGACCAGATTGCGTAGTCTTTTCGGCTCTGTTTATACCTGCGGCTTGGTGCCGCGCGGCTCCGCCTCCCCGGCTGGATCCGAACATAAATCACTTAGGGGGACCTGCGGTGAAACGCACTTATCAGCCTCATAACAAGCGACGCAAAAAGAAGCATGGCTTCCGTCTGCGCATGAAAACGAAAAACGGACGACTTGTCTTGAAGCGTCGTCGTGCCAAAGGGAGAGCGCGACTCTCCGCTTAAGGATGAGTCGTGACCGACACAAGCTTTCCTGCCTCGGAAAGAATCCGAAGCCAGAACGAGTTTCAAAAGATTTATAAAGAGGGCACGGCCTTTCACGGTACCTTTCTCGTTGCCTTTATCTACCAAAAAACAAACTTAGAGAGAAGGGTTGGCATTGTCGCAGGTCGCAAAGTAGGGAACGCGGTTCGAAGAAACCGATCCAAGCGACTTTTGCGCGAAGCTTACCGACAACTACGTCCTCTGCTGCCTAGCCAAGGTTTGCAGCTGATCCTCGTCGCGCGTCGTGCCTGCGCCGACACATCATCGCGCCATGTGAGCGCGGAACTCCACCGGCTTTGTGAATCTTATTTCGGGGAAGGGCTTAGGCCAAACCCAAATGAGACTATCTTTGACTAGCTTGCCAAAGCAGTTTGCGATTCTCCTTATCCAAGGGTACCGTCGCTTTATCTCTCCCCTTTTTCCATCGGTTTGTCGTTTCCATCCAACCTGTTCTGAATATACTCTCGTTGCTGTTCGCGAATACGGATTGCTGCGAGGGTCATGGATGTTTTTGAAGCGACTCGCCAAATGCCACCCCTTTCATCCCGGTGGCCACGATCCGGTTATCTCAAAATCCGGAACTGAATTAGGAAACCATCATGGATCGTAGAACTATTCTGGCCGTTGTTTTGTCCACGATTGTGGTTTTGGTGTTTTACACCTTTATCATTCCACAGCCCGAGCGGAACGACCGGGCCGGCGTCGCCGACTCTACCGCAGTGGGGGGTGAACCCATTGTATCCACCCCACGTCTAGAACCCGGTGCCGGTACAACCGAACTCGATACTCCCCCATCTGACCTCGGCCAAACCACGGATCCCGTTTCCTCGCCCACTTCCCTCGGAGATAGCGCAGCGAGGGAAGAGTTAGTGACCTACGAGAACGACCTCTACGAGGCCACGTTCTCGAGTCGCGGCGGTGAACTTGTTTCTTGGACCCTGAAGGAATACAACAACCCCGGCGGAAACCCCGTCGAAATGGTCATGCCTGGTTCACGAGAACTCGGCATTGTGATTGTGGGCGAAAGAGAGCTCGATCTCTCTCAGGTCATGTTCAGCGCACAATCCATGGACCGGAGCGATGGAACCAAGGAAATTGTGTTTGAGGCCGGGAACGAAAACTCGATGGTTCGAAAGACCTACATCCTAGAGCCGAACACCTATCGCGCACGGCTGAATATCGAGCTCGCTGGCTTCCCTGAAGAAAACAACTACCGCATTGGCTGGACCGACCCGGTGCCCCGGGCAGAAAAGAATCCCAAGCAAGACCGCGATGCCTTAGGCGCGGTCATGCTCATGGGAAAAGACAAAGAAACCGTAAAGCCCAAAGACTTCAAAAATGAGTCCCGCAAAGAATTTGAGGGCAATGTGCGCTGGGCCGGGGTTCGGAACAAGTACTTTGCGGCTCTGGTGGTTCCACCGGAAGAATCTTCAACCCGCGTGCTGGTCAGTGGATCCCACGAGCCAGCGGATGTTGGCGCGGAGATCATCTTGCCCCTTTTGCAGGGTCGAGCCAATCACAGCTTCGGCCTCTTTGTCGGCCCCATGGAGTACAACCGACTTAAGGCCTCCGATGATCTGCAGGCGTCGGTGGACTGGGGATGGTCCTTATTTAAGCCCATTTCCAAACTGCTTCTAGCCACCATGCTTTGGATGTATCAATTCATTCCAAACTACGGCTGGGTCATCATCATCATTTCGCTCCTGACAAAACTCATCTTCTATCCGCTCACGAAGACGAGCCTCAAGAGCATGCGGGCCATGCAAAAGCTTCAGCCTGAAATGACGGCCCTGCGTGAGAAGTACAAGGGCGACCAGCAAGAACTACAAAAGCAAACCATGGCGCTCTACAAGAAGCACAAGGTGAACCCGGTCGGTGGTTGCCTGCCCATGCTGATTCAGATGCCGGTGTTTATTGCGCTTTACGCCGTGCTTGGAAACAGCATTGCCATGCGGAACGCGCCCTTTGTGGGATGGATCAACGACCTTTCATCCCCCGACACCCTCTTTTCGGTCGCGGGCTTTGCCATTCACATTTTGCCGATCATCCTTTTTATTTTCACGGTTCTGCAGCAGAAAATGACACCGACCAACGCCGATCCGCGACAAAAAATGATGGGCTATATGATGCCCTTCGTGACTCTCTTCATCTTCTACGGTTTTCCAGCCGGTCTCAACTTGTACTGGACCGTTAACAGCGTGGCGACGGTGGCTCAACAATGGTTAATCCACCGAGATGATCCCATGCCCGCAGCCCCTGCAGTGAGTACCACATGACAAGATTGCAACCCCACTACGAATCCTCCCCCAACGAGCGCGGCCCTCACGTTGAGTTTGAGGCGAAAACGCCCGACGAAGCGGTCGAGCTTGCTCTGCTGAATCTAGACATGACCCGAGATGAGGTTGTGGTAACGGTTTTAGAGAAAGGCTCTCGCGGCTTTTTGGGGTTGGGCGCGCGCCGCGCACGGGTTCGCGTTGAGCCCAAAACGCAAGTGGCCTCCACCGTGCGGGCCCTAACCAGTGAAGTCCTGCGCCTCATGCAGGTTGAGGGATCGGTCACCGCCAAGCAGCAAGGAAGAAACATTTCCGTTCGCATTAAAACGGAAGAGACGGACGGATTGTTGATTGGCCGGAAGGGTGAAACCTTAAACGCATTGCAGCATTTGCTTTCGCGCATGACCGCGCGTCAAACGGGGCTTGGCGATCAGGCTCGCGTCATGGTTGATGTTGCGGGTTACCGAAGCCGACGCGAGGCTCAGTTGCGCCGGTCGGCCCAAGAC
>JABDJR010000362.1 GCA_013003415.1 Candidatus Eiseniibacteriota bacterium
TGGAGAATCTCCGTCTCGCCTTTCCCGAGAAAGACGCGGCGTGGCATCTGGACATCTATAAGAAGATGCTCCAGAACATGGGGGGTGTGCTTTCCGAGTTTGCTCGTCTGACCGATCCCAAGCGTTCCAAAGAACTTCTTTTCGAACTCAAGAACGCGAAGTGGATCCCCGAGACCCACGCGCTGGGTCGGGGAGGCTTTCTTCTGAGTGCTCACTTTGGAAACTGGGAGGGCATGGGAGCGATCGGGGCCGACATGGGCGTTCCAATCACCGTTCTTGGTGCGCGGCAACGCAACCCGTTAGTCGAAAAGATGTTCTCCGAATACCGAGCTTCACTGGGTGTCGAGGCGATCACGGTTCGTAGCGGCATGCGCCCCTTGGTCCAGGCGCTGAAGCAGGGGAGGCTGGTGACGACGCTGGCCGACCAAGATGGGGGGCGGGACGGCATTTTTTTGGACTTCTTTGGCCGAAAGGCCTCGGTTCAGGCCGGAGTCTTTCGCCTCGCCGCCCGGCTTCAGGCGCCCATCTTGGTGGGTTTTAGCACCCGCGTGGATGAGGGGTGGAGCGGGTATCTCCACCCGCCCCTGATGCCAAGGGAGGCCCAGGGGCCCGAGGCATTGGAGAAAGAGGCGACCCGCCTGGCTCGAGAGTACACCCAGCTGGTGGAACAGGCGGTTAGCGCCCCCCCCGCACACTGGTTTTTGGTTCATCGCCGCTGGAAAACCCGACCTAAAAACCAACCGGAAACCCAAGAAAAAGCCAGAATTTCAGGGGCTAGAGCGTCCGCGAAGAACCTTCTTCAACCTCCTCCCCAAACGTCCGATAACCCCTAAAAGCCGATTTTGGAGGACTCGTCGGGCCCCGGGGTCTTGATCACGCCGTGCTGTTTTTCGAATTTCTCGAGGTTGTCCCCGAGAGCTCGGTGAAGCGCTTTGGCATGAAACGGGGTGAGGAGAATGCGGGAGTAGACTTTGGCTTTCTTGAGTCCGGGAAGGACACGGGCAAAGTCGACCACAATCTCGGCATTCGAATGGGTGATGAGGGCCAAGTTGCTGTACTGACCTTGTCCTTCGGCCTCGCCAATTTCAATTTGGATGTTTCCCTGACGGGGCGCGGGAGCTTTGTTTTCAGTCATGATGTCTCGTTTCAATTGAGGAAAAAAGTGATCAAAAGTCTAGGCTTCCCACCTTCCAACGTCAACGAGGTCCTTTATGGCCGATCGTGAGTTTCTTGATCCCTCAAAGGACGCGGCATCGAAAGACGAGACGTTTGAGGGCGACATGGATCCCTTGTGGAATGGGTTTGATGCTGTTCTGGCCGGCCTTCAATCCGGGACGCGAGTTCAAGAGCTGCTCTCCCAGGTTCTAGATCTTGGGGCCGCGTCCAACATTGCCGACGCCCTCTTGATTGTTGAGCCTGGCCAGACTTCCGGACCGGCTCGCATTTTGGCGAGCCACGGACTATCCAAAGCCGAGATTCGGAAGCCAGCTCTAGCTCTGTCCCGGGCCTCTGCAGATTGGGTGGCTCGTGGGGGCCGTGCTCTTACCTGCGCGGACCTTGATTCCGATGCGCGTTTTGAAGAGATGGATCCGGAGGGGTTTGTCTGGGCGGTGGGGCTTCCCATGGTTGCCTATCAACATTCCCATGGGGTCTTGGTATTTCTGGGACGAGAAGCGCGGGACTTAAAACAAGATGAAGTGCTTCGCCAGCGCCTGGTCAGCATGGCCGCGATTATCTTGCTCCAGTTTCGAACCCATGAAAAACTCCGTCTCATCGAAAACAAACTGGAAAACGAAGAAGCGAGAAGGCTAGAGGCAGAAACCTCACGGGACCACATGGAGCTGGCAAGTTCCATTTCCAGAGAACTGGACAACACCTTGGGCCCCATTCTTGAAGACTTGCGAACCCGAGACCGGGAAGATCTTTTGCAGGCAGCCGCGCGGGCCGAGCGTCTTGCCGAACAGCTTCGTGAAATTACGCGGGATACCCGTCGCGATTTGAAACTGGTGGATCTGAACGAGCTGGTAGAAGAGTGTTTGTATGCCGCGACCGATGTTGCCCGCGAACGGGGAGTTCAAGTGCAACAGCGACTCGGAGTGAGTGTTCCCCGTTTGTTGTTGGACTCGGCCCTGGTAAGACGGGTGATCTCCAACATGGTCGTGCGGCTTATTGAATCCTCTAAACCTCGGGCGCGCCTCGTGGCGCAAACGGTTCGCCGTGGGGGACAAGTGGAGTTGTTCATGGGGACCGAAACCAAATGGAAGCCCGGTCAGATTCTGGATACCCTGTGGAGTTCCTTGGGGGAGACCGATGAAGCCAAAGGATTCTCCCTCGAGACCGCGCGTCACTTTCTCACCGAGATGCGAGCCTCGATCGAGGCCGAAGCCACCGATCAGTGGCCCCTGGCTTTTCGTATCCGCTTCCCGATTGCCCACAATCGAGACCGACGCCTAAACCCCGGCGCTAAAGGCTCAAACGAGGAAGCTGCCTAGCAGGCTTTCCCCGTCCACTTGATTTCGGTACCATTCTCCCCGTCGAGTTTACCGTTTCCAATTCCCGCCTACCGCCTTCAAAAAGGAACGCGCCCACAATGAAGATTCGCCTTCCTTATCTCCTCCTAGCCCTAGGAGGGGCGGCGGCCTGCCTCTTTTCCATGCTGGCTGCCACCGGCGGCAAGCTCTCCATGCCCCTCGACGACGCCTTTATCTTTTTCCAGTACGCCAAAGAGCTTGCCAACGGTTCGCCCTTTTCTTACCAGGCTGGGGACCCGACCACCACCGGGGCCACGAGTCTTTTGACTGTCTTCATTGATGCTCTGGGGTACCTGGTGGGGTTCCGCGGCGAAGCCATGATTGTGTTCGCTCTTATTCTGGGGATTGTTTGCTTTGCCTGGTCCTTAGCCAGCGCCCATCGGCTTGGAGAACGCCTATGCCCGCAAGTTCCTTGGGGCCCGCCGCTTCTTTTGTTCTTCACCGGTCCGCTCCTCTGGGCGGCGTACTCGGGAATGGATCTGCCTTTGTTTATGGCCTTGAGTTTGGCCATGGCGGCGGAGTGGCCCGCGGCCAACGAAAAGCCCAGATTTCGATTCTTCATTTTCGGAGCACTCCTCGGTTTAGCTCGCCCGGACGGGCTCATTCTGATCATGGCCGCCCTGGCTCTGCGCTTGTTCCAAGGACGTCCTTCCGTGCTGTGGTTGCTCCCGCTTGCCGGAGCCGGACTTCCGTTTCTTGTTCAGTGGCTAATGACTGGTTCCCCGCAGTCCGCTTCCATGGATGTGAAGTCGGTCCTCAACAAACCTGATTGGACGTTCAGCGAATGGTTGGTCCAAGCCGTGGCGCACTTTACTTACGTGGTGAAGGGAATCTTTGGTGGGGCCGAGATAGGCGACTCCAAACTCATGGCGGCGAACAATCGTTCCGGCGCCGGTTTGTATTTGATGCCGTTTGCTCTGTTCTGGTTGTTGGTCGGCTTGTTTCCCAAAGCTTGGGTGGAGCTTCGTGAGCGCAAACCCGGGCTTGGGGCGCTACTGCTTTCTTGGATTGCGCTGGCCCTTATTGCCCAATGTCTAACCGTTCCCAGCCATTGGCATTGGAATCGTTATCTCATGACCCTCTACATCTTTGCCATTCCCGGGATGGCTTTGGGTATGGCCCGGGCGGGTCACTGGGTAGAAACCCTGTGGCCGGAAATGCGAACCGGAGATGGGGCGCGATTTCTTGTGGTGGTCATGTTGCTCCTGAGCTTGCCGAGTACGGTGTACTTTGTGATTGCCTATGGTCGGAACTCAGCCGACATTCGCTTCCAACACATCGACCTTGCCAATCGTTTGAACGCGATGGATGCGGTGAACGCGAAAACGATTGTGGCCGTGCACGACGTGGGTGCACTCAAATACTTCGGCAACTATAAGGTGCTCGATATCGAAGGGCTCGGCTCGAGAATCTTTCAGAAGGCTTCACGTCTTGAAAGTGCGGGAGTCTGGGAGGCCTTAGAATCGTTACCTCCGGCGAGCCGCCCTGACTACTTTGCCGTGTACAGCAACTGGTACGACTCCGACTTTTTGGCCATGCACGCCGCCCGATTCAACCAGCGCCAGTTCCGGCCTTCGATTGCGGCGGGGAACCCGCTTCAGGTGTATCAAGCGAATTGGCGATACGCTGGGGTGGGTGAAACGCCTGAAGACCCGGCCGTGAAGACGCTTCTGGCTGGCTGTCGGGCGGTGGTCAACCTCGACATCTCGGATCTGCAAAGCGAGCATGACGCCCAATACCACTACCGCATTCTCGACGGTGCCTACGATAATGTGTTCCAAGTTCGAGCCTTAGGTTCTGGCGCCACTGCGGTCGAAGGCGGCCGAATCATTAGTGGGGGCGAGTCTTTTAAGGCGTCGGGTTTGCGGCCGGGGTCTCGGGCCATACTCGTGAGTCGAACCCATACCCCCTTCCGTCTATTCGTCCAGGTGAACGGAGACGATGTCGGGGAGTGGAGTGGGGCACCTCCTCAAGGCCAGTCTTGGCAAGAAACGGTTTTCGACTTTGAAGTTCCCTCCGGAGACGGTGATGTAGAAATCAATCTTATCTCCGGCGATCCCCATCACTCCGCCTACGGCTCCTTCCACTATTGGGTGTATCAGTGCCCCTAAGCGAACCTGCTCAGAAGCAGGGCCTCTTCTTTTGGGGCGTTGTTCTGGGAAGCATGCTTCTGGCGCTTGCGGTTCGCTTGCTGTACTTAGTTGATCTTCAGCACACGCCTTTCTTTGCCGCGCCGCAAATGGATGCCCTGTATCATCACCAGTGGGCGGGTCGTCTCGCGGCCGGGGATTGGATCGGCTCCGATGTGTTTTTCCGAGCGCCGCTTTATCCTTACTTTCTTGGGTTGCTTTACAAGTTAGGTTTGGACGGATTCGCGGTGCGCGTAGTCCAGTTTGTCATCGGATCGATTACGGTTGGGATCACCACCGCCATTGTGTTGCGCCAGTCCGGTCGCGTTGCGGGCATCGCCATCGGCCTCATGCTTGCTTTGTACGGCCCTCTGATCTACTTCGAGGGTGAGCTTCTTCTGGTGGTGCTGGAAGCGCTCTTGAATTTGCTCATGGTGTGGTCCTTGCATCGCGCGGTAAGCGACTCTTCGACGCGAAACTGGTTTGTGGCTGGAGTCCTGCTTTCCTTGGCCGCCCTAACCCGACCCATTGTCCTCGCGGTTCCTTTGGCGGTGGCGGTTGTCTTACTCCTGAAGCGCAAGAGGGAAGCCATAAAACCCCTGGGTGTTTATGCCCTGGGGTTCATGCTTTTGGTGGGGCCGGTCCTGGTTCGGAATTATGTTGTGGGTAAAGACATTGTGCCCATCGCCTCCCAGGGTGGCTTGAACTTCTATTTGGGAAATCACGAGGGGGCCGATGGTCGTGCCGCCCTGGCAGAAAACTTTCGCGCCACCTGGACGGGTGGCCTGGAAGACGCCCAACGCCAAGCCGAGATTGCTGAAGGTCGAAGCCTCAAGCCTTCGGAAGTTTCGCGCTACTGGTATGGCCACGCGTTCTCGTGGATAACGGCGAATCCCTGGGACGCCGGGAAACTCATGTTCAGGAAGCTACGCTATTTCTTGGACCCTTATGAGATTCCAAACAACCAGGACTACTACTTTTTTTCGAAACTGACCCGCGTCTTCAATCAGATGCCGCTCTTCAACTTTTTTTGGTTGGGGCCGCTTGCCCTGTTGGGTCTCCTTTGGAACCGAGGTCCCCAATCGCTTCCCGCAAGCTATCGCCTCGTGCCCGTCTTACTTGCTCTTGTGATCGTGGCCTTTTTTGTGTGCGGTCGGTTTCGAGTCTCTCTGGTTCCTCTTTTTGCGATTTGGGCAGGGGCAGGTATTGCGGGCCTTGTGCAGGCTTTTCAAAACCGCAACTGGAAGCCCTTGGGTTTCATGGCTCTGTTCCTGGCCGTCCTGGTTAGCCTTGGGTTCATGGATGTTTTCGACTTTCGTAAAAACTACACTCCGGCAGAATCGCACCTACGTCTTGGAATTCACTACGCCAGCCAGAAGCAGGAATCTTTAGCTGAAGTTCACTACAAGCAAGCCATTCAAGTTGCGCCCGGTTTCGCAGAGGCAAAAAACAATTTGGGAACGCTCTACGCTGCCCAAGGCAAAACGGCTGATGCGGAACGTTTGTTTATGGAAACCCTCAGAATCGCTCCCGGTCACCCCAAGGCGATTTCCAATCTCGCCAGTCTGACCTTTGCAAAAGGGGAAAAGGATCGTGCTCTGAGGTATGCCCAACAAATCCGAACCATGGACACCCAGGACCCGAATGCTCTCTATAACGCTGCGGTGGTGTTTGGCAATTTGGGCGAGATTGAAGCGGCACAGGAACTTTTTGCCCGGCTGGGACATTTACAACCGTGGAACGCAGGGGCTCGGCTTGGGGAGGCCAGGGCCTTGTTCCTTTTAGGGAATAGAGAACGGGCGAGAGAGGTCCTATTGAGTATGGAACCGAGTCGCAGAACCCCGGAAATTGAAGATTTTCTGAAGCAATTGGAAGCCCCCTAATCATGGCAACGCCATGAGTTCTCGTTCCATGCTTCGTAATAGCCCCAAACGTAAAGCAAACAGTACCCAAGGCCGTTGGTGGATCGCGGTTCTGGCCACTCTTGTGCTGCACCTCTTGGTAGTCTTGGGTCTTTGGAAGAGCGAAATCCTTCTTCCCTCCGAAGTCGAAGCCTTGGACAGTCCCCCCTTAGAACTCGTCTTTGCTCCGAACGAAGCGTCCGAAGAGCCCACTTTTTTTAGCGAACAACCGCCCGAGCTGGAAACGGAAGCTCCGGAAAACCCAGACTTCCTTAGCAACATCGATTCCCAAGCTCGAGATCAAAAAGACGGGGGAGACCCGTCCACGACCATGCCCAATATGACGGGAGATTCCGAGGCGCCGCAGATTGCCCTGAACCCGGGCGGAGAACCTTCTAATCCAAGTCCTGAGGAAACGGCAAGTTCACCGATGGAAGAAGAGCGACCTGAAGCTGATGAGATCGAGGTGGAGGAAGGGGCTGAAGCGGTAGAAGAGCAGGTTCAGGAGCTCGACCCCATGGCCGGAATTCGAAGAGAACCCAGTCTTGCCAACCCCGGAGGCAACTTCGATTTCTACCAGCCCGAAATGGATAACCGAACCGGGAACGTGGATCTCACCGGAGACATCAGCCTCAATACAACCGCCTGGGATTTCGCCCCCTGGCTTCAGAAGTTCCGCCGTGACTTCCTTCGCGATTGGCACGGACCGCCCGCTTACTACATGGGTATCATCGATGGATGGAACAAGGTGCGCCTAGAAGTGGACAAAGATGGAACCCTCCTCAGCATCAACGTGTTGGAAGAGCACGGGCACAACTCTTTGACGAACACGAGCGTCCTCTCATTCAAGGTCCTGGCTCCCTACCAACCATTGCCCGACGACTTCCCAGAGGATACCCTCATCCTCACCATTTCCCTGATCTACCCCAACGTAAAGCGACGTTGATGCAACCCGTCGCAAGAACTCAAGGAACAACACGTGGTTGAGTTTCTAGACAAAGCCGGGCCTCTTATTTATCCCCTGGCCCTCTGCAGTATCTTGGCAGGAACGATTGCCCTCGAACGTATGCTGGCTCTCCGGCGGAGTCGCGTTCTACCCAAAGAAATTGTGGAAGTGGTGGAAGCGGTGCAGCCGGAAAATGATCCGGCGGTGGCGGTGGAAGTCTGTCGACGAAACCCGGGGGTGTTCTCGGACATCATGCGCGTCGGTTTGGAACAAGCCGACGCCCCCTGGGAAGTCATGCGCGACGCGGTACTCGATGTGGGGCGTCAGGAAACCACACGGTTGGAACGTCACTTGGTGTGGTTGCAAACCATTGCGCAGGCTGCGCCCTTGCTCGGTCTCTTAGGAACCGTGCTTGGCATGATTAAAGTATTTTCTTCGATTTCCTTGGCCGGTTTGGGTGATCCGCAAGCGCTTTCCGAAGGCATCAGCGAAGCCATGATCACGACCGCGGTTGGATTGGCGGTTGGTATCCCTACTTTGGTTGCCTACAACTTGCTGGCCGCAAAAGCAGAAGCCCTCATTACTGAAATCGAAGCTTACGCCAGCGCCTTAGTCGCACGACTTCGGGGGCGAAACGGGAACGCGCCTTCATGAGTGCGATGACCTTCCGCGCCAAGAAGGGGCGGAAAGAGGTTCACCTCAATGTGACGTCTCTCATCGACGTTCTGTTTCTGCTCCTCATTTTCTTCATGCTCACGGGAACGTTCAAGCGGGCGGGAGAACTCGAACTGAAGCTGCCTGATTCCAGAACCGCGGTCACGGGGGATAGCGACCCCTTAGCCCCGGTGGAGTTGGTGGCTACCGAAGACGGGAGGGTCCTCCTCAACGGAGACACGATTCCGGAAGCGGATTTGGTCCGAGCGTTGGAAGGGCTTCTGGGCGTCTCTCCAGACGGGAAAGTGCTGCTCAAAGCAGAAGAGGGAGTGCCTCACGGTCGTGTGGTGGGTCTTCTCGATGCCGTTCGCGAGGCCGGGTTTCTGGGGGTCAGTATTGCTACCGAAACCGACCGCGTTCCGGTGGAGAACAAGCCCTAGACCTCGTTTCTGGTAGGTCCGGGACCCCTGGGAAGTGGGGGCGAAGCACCTTGCTAAAAACAAAGCTGGCTTGGGCTTGCGTCGCCTTCGGGGGCGTGTTAATTTTCTCGGCCAGTTTGGTGCGACCCTAGCTCAGTTGGTAGAGCAACGGACTGAAAATCCGTGTGTCCCCGGTTCGATTCCGGGGGGTCGCACCACTATTCGTTTTACCCGTACCCGCTGTTTATATTGCCGGTTGAACAGGGATGGCTTGTGTTCTAAGCCCGTCTCGGGTAACCTTTTGTGCCTTCATTTAGGATGTGCCTATCTGAGGGAAAGAGCTGGTGTAGCTCAGCTGGTAGAGCAACGCACTCGTAATGCGTAGGTCAGCGGTTCAATTCCGCTCACCAGCTCCATAAGCGTTCGCATATAAAGCATTAAAGGAGATCGAGCCATGGCCAAGAAGGGCAATCGCGAGATCATCAAATTGAAAAGCACCGAGAGTCCGTATACCTATACGACCACCAAGAACAAGCGCAACACGCCTGATCGTATCGAAATGCGTAAATACGATCCCGTGATCCGTAAGCACTGTCTGTTCAAAGAGTCGCGCTAAGCCTTGTCCTCAAAACTCATGGCTGGCGTTTCCGGCGTCCGTGGGGTCGTCGGGGACGGACTCGATCCAGAAGTACTCCTTCGCTACGCATCCGCATTTGCCACGAGTTTAGGTCCTGGACCCATCGTTTTCGGTGGCGACTCTCGGCCTAGTGGTCCAGCCCTGCGTCATGCCGTTCTGGCTGCCCTTTTGGGCATGGGACGCGATGTTCTCGACATCGGCATTGTCCCCACACCCACCGTACAACTTTCCGTAGAGCGTTTTCATGCCGCGGGCGGTATTGCGCTCACCGCCAGCCACAACCCGGTCCAATGGAATGCGCTCAAGTTTGTGGGCCCCGATGGGTGTTTCCTGGCTCCCGAAACCGCCAAGAAGTTCCTCGACTCGGTCGATGAGCCCAAGGCTTGGGTTCGCTGGGACGGACTTGGCAAACACGAACTTGTTTCCGATGCGCTTCAAAATCACAAACAGTTGGTCCTAGATCTCGACGAAGTCGATGTGGAAGCCATTCGAGCTCGAAAACTCAAAGTTGTCCTCGACGCCGTGCATGGAGCCGGGGGTGCGATTGGTCGCATGCTTCTTGAAGCATTGGGAACCGATTTCGAAATCATGTACGAAGAGCCCACCGGCCAGTTTCCCCGAATACCCGAACCGGTCGCCGAAAACTTGACCGCACTTGCCGCGCGAGTCAAAGAAACAGGTGCCGATCTTGGTATGGCTTTCGATCCCGATGTGGATCGC
>JABDJR010000376.1 GCA_013003415.1 Candidatus Eiseniibacteriota bacterium
AAACCAAGAGGCTGAACGGTTCGCTCCAGCGCTCCCCTAGCTCGTCGGCAATCAACCAAGTTCATCGGCGACTAACCTAGCTCACAGGAACAATCAGCGTCGACCAGTGACTCTGGTAGTCGATACCGTCCGTGTCTTTTGCAGGCTCCATGTGAACCAGCCTGAACATGGTCAGTCCTTCGTGAGTCAGTTTGAACGTGGCCCTTCCCTTTTCGTTCGTGGTTAGCCTTTGTGACTCATCCGGATCGGATTTAGAGGTGGCAAAGATGGAAGCCCCGGCCAGCGGAAGACCCTGAAACAGAACTTCCACCTCCACCATGTCCCCGCGCAGAAACGTGTCGTATTCCTCCACCGGGACGATCTCTAATTCCAAACCAAAAACCTTGCTTGATAGCTCGCCACCACCCGTTCCCTCTGGCAAAACCAAAGTCTTGCAGTTTCGCTTAAAGCGCTCCCTAACCGGACCCTTGGTCGAAGCATCGAAGCTCGCCAACATATGGTCGAGACCATCCTCTTTCAGATAATCCTGAAACTTGACCGGATCAAGGGCGATTTCCGAGCCCCGCGAGGTGTAAATCAACATCGTCGGCTCTGTGGTCATGTCCAGGATGTATCCGGCCGGCATACGACCAGCCCGACCCGTCAGCGTATCGCTCCCCTTTTCGGTGTGAGCCTCAAATCGTTTGAGATGTCCCGGATCGAAAGGAAACTCTTCACCTTGGAAGGTCTCCCCCACATAGAGGTGCACTGCAAGTCCGGGGTTGGAATCAGTTCCCGCATCCCGCGCTTCAATCCAAAACTCATGAGCGTTGCCAAGGCTTGGCAGCAGTAGACTTCCAAGGGCAAGCACACTCACGAACACCAACTTCAATCGAGACATCGTTAAACTCCAAGCAATGAAGTGAGAATCCGCAGGGGCTAGCGTTCCCCCACGGACTCCCTCTCCGACAAAATTAGCGCCGCCTATTCCTAATGAGCGTGGGAATCCCCGGCGTTGGGCGTGCCCATAAACGGAAACGTTTCACTAAAGGTTCCACCACTTACACCGTCCTCAATGCCGAGCAATTCTTGCACAAATAGCTGACCCGCAAGAATGACAAGAATGATATCCGTGACATCATCGGAGATTCGACGCCCGTTTGGATACCCAGCATTATCACCACCAAATGCACCCAGAGGAGAAGCGTTTGCAATAGGCGTTGGATCCACCCCAAGATTCAGGCGAATGAGATCCCCGGGGGCATCTTGCCCGGAAGGTCTGGAATTGAATCCGGCAAAACCCAACAGATAGGCAGCTTCTAGGTCAAAACGATTTGTCGTGGGAACCGTAATGTCGCCGAAAATCGCATCTAGGACCGGAGCTATGGCTGGATTGAGAACATCCGAAATGAATTGGCCGTCATCCACCGGAGCGGTCGCATTGAACCGATCCTTGCGGCCTGTACCAATGACCAGTTCGTTAAAAAATGGATTGCCCATACGGCTAACCTGCACTGGGGGCTGCTCAAAATCAACAGTCTCGTTCAGCGTCCGCGTTCGCGGTAGTGTAGCTGTTGCCCAGACACCGATGTAGGCGGCGTCGTCACCGGGCCCGGTGGGCATTTGACCATTGCGTGTGACTTTCTGAATCGGAACCTCAATCGCAATTGAGTTCACGTTGAACCCGTTAAGGGCATCTTCGGGAACGTCATTGTTCCCGAGACCAGGGTCACGAATATTGCCCGCATCAAAAATCGCCCCTATGTCGACGAAAAAGGGATCATCGCGAGGCCCGGTAAAGACCCGACCCGGTCGCGGTGTCAAATCTTCCGTCGTCGCGGGAAAAGTGACGTTTGTGATGGCGGGATCCCCAAGATTCGCATCGTAGTTGGGAGTCGTTGCCAATCCAATATTCCACGGAGCAACGGGAACATCCGTGATAATCGTTGTTACGGCCCCTCCCTCTTCCATGAGCTTTAGGTCGTAGACCTGCCTCACGTTGAGATCCGGGTCCGTCAGGCTCGTCACTGGCCCGGTAGCCGTCAGAAACGTATTGGGGTTGGAAATGATGGTTCGAAAAGCGAACTGGAACGTCACGTCTTCCAAACTGTCTCCATCGTTGTCGATGTTGATCTGGTATCGCGCTTCATCGTCGAAGGAGTAGAAGTTGGGTCCTCCGCCAGGCTCACTGAATGGAGACACATTCATGATAAAAACAGCCTTGGTGCCGTCTTCAGGTGAACGAAACGCATAGACATCGGTAATGTCTATGGATTGGTCTAAGCTCGTGAACGGCGCTTCCCGATGACTGGCCCCCAGCCCAATGGCTGGGAGGAAGAACATCCCAAGAAGACCCAGTAATATTTGACGTTTCATTGTTTTGTCTCTCTTTTGGGCTGGCAGTGCTAAAAGATTCGTAGAGCGGTTAAGAATGGATTTGAGCTTTTTCATTTCACCACCCTCATGCTCCGCGTCTTGACACCGGAATCGGTCTTCACGCGATAGAAATAGACGCCTGAGGGCCATTCGCTTGCCTCGAGAACGTAGTCGTGCCGACCCTCTTCCAAATGCGCCCATTCCTTCTGATGCCGCATTTTTCCTTGCACATCGAATACGGATAGACTCGCACTACCCGCCGTTCCAAGCTGGAAAGACACCGTCGACGATCCAAAGAACGGATTGGGGGCGTTTTGACTCAGCACCAAACCGCCTGCTACCGGGCGGACATCAATGTCCCGCTGTGCGAGAACATGCTCCGTTCCGTCTCGATGCACCTCCAACAGCGTGTAGCGATACTTCCCGCGTGTCGGAACTTCATCCGTAAAACTGTAATCCCCTGACCCAGTTGAGGAGGCCGGAATGAGGTTGGGGCCCACCGATGCGCTGTTCCGTTCCATACGGAACCCGAGAATCGCGCTCTCATCCGCAGTGCGCCAATCCAATCGAACTTCGTTTTCAACCGCCTCAAGTTCAAAAGAGAGTAGCCGAACCGGAACTGGGCCAGACGGACAAAGCTCGTGACCGCTATGGCTGTATCCGTTGTGCGGCGTACCCACATAGGGAAACGCAGAGAGAAACGCGCGATCGTTGCAGTCAACGCCATCACCCAACTGCGAGTTAGGCGGCCCATCGAAACCGGGAACCAAAACACCGGCCACCACCCGCAAAGCAATGTCCACCACGTCGTCACCAAGACGACGACCATTGGGAAAGCCG
Organism: Candidatus Eiseniibacteriota bacterium; assembly: GCA_013003415.1. Lineage (GTDB taxonomy): Bacteria > Eisenbacteria > RBG-16-71-46 > JABDJR01 > JABDJR01 > JABDJR01. The sequence continues at coordinate 3,196 of JABDJR010000376.1, forward strand.
GCTACATCCCCACCAATCACTCCCAAGGGGTCTTCCCAAGAGGCCGGAGGAATCGCCACGTTGAGACGGAGCGCCTCACAGGCCGTGCCGTTAACAGGCTGGTTCAAACCGGACACGCCGGTGAGAAATACACTCACCAGATCATTGCGCGGCGCCGAAGGAACCGAAACGCCGTAGATAGCATTCAACAAGCCCGCGAGTTCCGGGTCGGTGACAAAACTCAGGAACTGGCCGTCGTCCACGGGATTCGATCGATTAAACGCATCTTTCTGACCTAGTGGAATCACAACTTCATTCACCAAGGGCATACCTAAACGGGAATACTGAACAACCGGGCCCGAGTAAGTCTGCGTTCCGTCTCCGTTCAGGGTGAGCGTTTCCGGCCGGTTGGCAGACGCCCATACTCCAAGAACGGCGGCCGCAGAAGCCGGGTCGGTCGGGGTCGATCCATCCGAAGTCAAATCAGCGATGGGAACTTGAATGGCGATGGTCTGGCAGTTGAAACCGCCCAAACCATCAATGCCTCCCCCTGCGTTTCCGGGAGCCCCAGGTCGAATGGTCAATAGATCGAAAATGGACCCGAGATCCACAAAGAAGGGATCGTCGCGCTGGCCGGCAAAACTCAGCAAACCACCGGGAAGAGATTGCACCGCCGCTGTAGCAAGCGCCTCGTAGTTCGGCGTGGAAACCGGACCGATGTTACTCGGGGGCGTTGGGAGGCTTGTACCTAAATTGGTCGTGCCACCCGCATCGATCCTGTCCAGCGAATAAAACTGACGCAGAATCCAATCCGTATCATTGAGACTGGTGATCGGACCAATGTTGTAGAGCGTGTGATCCTGAGTGGCCACACTGTTGAAATCAAACTGATAGGTGATGTCGGGAACGCAATCCCCATCGTTGTCGATGTGGATCTGATACAGCGCGTCGTCATCGAACTTGTAGAAGTTGGGTCCGCCCGCAGGATCCTGCGCCGGACTGTAGTTAGCAATCAGGGTGACCGTCGTTGGGTTGTCGGGAGAGACAAACGCATAGACGTCGGTGTTATCGACTGAGGGATCTTTGGAAATCGCTGGGGCTTCACGGTGACTTGAGGCATGCGCCATTTGCGCCGCACCTAACAAGGCCACCCCCGCTACCATACTCAAAATGAGTTTCATGAGTTTCCGCCTTTCGCCGTTGGGACTTAGGTGATCGGCTCACCACAGGAACAAGGCTCCAATTGCGGAAACTCTAAACGGGGGCTCTTCCCAAAAACTTCCCGGGCGGGAACAGAAAAGGCGTACGGAAGGGAATCTCGGTTTTAGCGGTTCAGATTGTCCAAAAAGCCCAATATCTTGGGTTTCAGGGGACTGTCCGAGAAGCGATTGATCCTGCGGAGAGCTTCTCTGGCAAGCCCTCGGGCCGAATCGCGGTGTCCCTGAGCCTGCTTGAGCCTAGCCTGCGCAAACGTGCAGTGAGCCATTTCCAGCGGATCGCCCATGGTTTCAGCTACGGTTTGAGACTCGTCAAGCAGCTCCTCCGCAAGCTCCCACTCTTTCGTTTTTGTAGCCACAAGCGCAAGGTCGCGAAGGGAGCGCGACAACATGTAGCGATCTTTCAAATCGCGGGCCGCGGAGACACACTCCTCAAAACAAACCCGAGCCTCCTCGAATTCGTTCTGGGACTCTCGAAGACGCCCAAGGTTACGAAGCACCGTAACCAAACCCCGTTGATCGGTGAGGTTGCGAAAAATTCGAAGACTTCGCTGGTAATGATCTTGAGCTTCCGCGGCACGACCTTGAACTTGCAGCGCGTCACCAAGATTGTTGACAACATTGGCCACCCCCCAGACTTTATCCACGCTGCTATAGAGTTTCAGGCTCTGCTCAAACCATTCCTGCGCTTGGATTGGGTTTGACTTTTGCAACTCTAGAAGACCCAAGTTGTTCAAGACGAAAGCATAGAGAGGTGGCCTTTCTGCCGGCTCGGCCTCGACTCGAGCACGCTTCAGATCCCGCTCCGCTTCTTCGAGCTGATGCAGCCGCAGATGACAGCGACCCGAGCAAGCCAACAGACTAGCCTTTAGGTAGGAAGAGACATCTGTTGCGTCGCGCATGCCCAGAGTTGCTCGATGCATGGCCCCCAACGCCTCATTAAACCAACCGCGCAGTTCGCAAACCAACCACAACCCTTCAACCATTTTCGAAAGCGCGTCGAACTCTTGATCCCGAACGGCCAAGTCCCACGCCACAAGCACGTTCTCGAATTCCGGGGCCAATTCATCGAGCCCCGCTTTTTGCCCGGCCCCTTGCAAGTCCGGAACACGCTCCTGTAGTCGAGATGCATAGTATTCGCGTAAGCGCGTTTCTGCCTCTTTCAAAGCGGTGGGAGACGCCTTCAACTTCGCCGAAACAAACTGCCGCAGAAGTTCATGAATACGAAAGCCACCTGCGGAGTTGCGATGCAAAAAGGACTTATCGACCAGACCCTTGAGCTCTGGCAAACCCACGTTAGCCACGCGACTGGCCGCTTCCCTACCAAACACGCCGGTCAACAACGATAACTGGCTCATTGCGGCTCGCTGGGTCTCCGACAACAGGTTCCAAGATTGCTCAAACACTGCGGACATGCTTTCATGGCGCTCGGGGAACCCC
>JABDJR010000377.1 GCA_013003415.1 Candidatus Eiseniibacteriota bacterium
ATCTTGGCCGCACCCGTGGCTCTCGTGGCCGATCCCGAGAATCTCGTGGATGTTTCCGATCAGGTCGATATCACTTGGTTTAATGGAGCCGCCTACGACAACGTAGAGCTTCTTCGAGACGGTTTCCTCATCGCGACATTGGGCGGAAGTGCAACGTCCTACACCGATAACGTGAATCGTGGGCTCTACACCTATGAGGTTCGCGGAGTGCTCGGTGGATCAACCACCAGCACCGCTTCGGGCCGCGCTTTCGCGGGAACCATCAACTGCAATACCGAAGAAGAGTTTGAATCGGGAACGGCCAACCTGGTGCTGGAAGGTTCCTGGGGACTCACGAGTTCGATTGCTTCCGTAGGTACTTTCTCCGGTCATGACAGTCCGTCCGGGGACTACGCCAACAACCTGAACATTTCCCTCGAGGTGGTGGAACCGGCGGACTTGCTTAGCGCGGCCACGCTCACCTTCGACCACATTTGCATTACCGAGGCCACCTTTGACTTCGGGTATGTGGAAATCTCGACGGACTTCGGGTCCAACTGGGCCACCTTGGCCTCCTACGACATGGACGATCATGCCGGTTGGAACGACGGCACGGCCAACCCTGGAGACTGGATTAGTGAGTCGCTCGACATCTCTTCCTATATCGGCGAGGTGGTGCGCATTCGCTTCCGTCTTGAAACCGACGCCTTCGTTACGGAAGACGGTTGGTATGTGGACAACATCGCCCTGTCCGATTCCACATGCAACGCTACGAGCTCGGTTCCTGGAGATGGGCTGGTTCCCACCATGTTGCGTGCGGCACCGAACCCTTTCTCCGGCCCGCTCATGTTGACCTTGAATCTCCCCGAGGTGACCACCGGAGATATTCAGGTCTTCAACGCCGCCGGGCGATTGGTACGCACGCTGCACACGGGTGAGCTTCTTCCGGGCACCAGCTTCGTCTGGGATGGTGCGAACGACAATGGTCGTTCCACGGCCTCCGGTCTCTATTTCATCCGGGCTGCGACCAAGGAGGGAAGCCTGGTGAGACGCGTCGTCAAAGTGGACTAAATACAAGGCTTTAGCAGGCTAAGCCAGGGCGGTTGGAGTTTCTCCAGCCGCCCTTTTTAATACCCGGGATTGGTTTGAAGTGAATTCGAGAAAGATTTTATAAATGACTATATGTCAATAGTTTAAGAAAAATATGGATAATGCTGTAGGGATGCGGGGTGAAATCCGATACCAGGGGATAGGGTATGACCCTTGAAGGAAGGAATCTGGATCTATGGCAACCTTGAAATTCATCGAGTATCCCGAGCGAGATATCCTGTGGCGCGTTCCCGAAAAGGGAAATGTGAAACTGGGTGACGGGTTGGTCTGCCAGGTACGATCCCAACAATCTGTCGTCCTCTTGGGCGCAGAAGATCGAGTTTTGGTCAAAGGACCCGGTCGCCATGAGTTGACCGCAAAAGAGATTGAAAGTCTCAAGGCGCGGGCGGCTAAAAAGTCCGATGCCCGCATGTACTTCGTGGGACACGAGGTGGTTTCGGGAACCCAATGGGCGACCAAGAAACCGGTAAAGATTCGGGACCGTTCCGGTAAGGATATTGGTCTCCGCGTCTCCGGGCACTACTCCTTCCGCGTCGGGAATGCGGTGGAGTTTGTGAAGTCCCACGACGACACGAAGTACGAGGCCACTGGAAAGGGGTTACGTACCCGTCTCGCCGACATGATTTGGGAGCGCCTCTCCCGTTCCTTCCAAGCAAGCTTCCGCACGCTAGAGGACTTGCCCCTTTGCTTCAGCGAGTTAGCCACCGAGGCCCGGCTGGACCTTCAGTACACCTTTGAGCGTGCCGGTCTTGAGTTGATTGACTTCTACATCTCGTCCATTGATGCGGACGGTGTGCCAACAGCTCGGAAGGCAAAAAGCCAAGAGCCCGCCTCGGCCTTTCATGGAAGTCCGGATGTCGTTGGGCCATCGCATGTCGCGCCACCCATGCGTCTGGGTGCTGAAAGTCAAAGCAACCTTAAGGCCGACGCTAAGAAACCCGCGAGCCCTAAAGACTAGCAGCTCTTCTTGGGAACCTAGTTCAAAGACAGAGACCCAGCTCGCTGAGATAGAGTCGAGCGGTCGCTAGAGTTCCTTCTCGATGCGTTCCACTAGGCGCTCCGGGCTGAAGCCAAACTTCTCCGCAAGAACTTCGGCCGGTGCCGAAGCGCCAAAGCGATCCATAGCAATGATATGTCCGCCAACTCCCACAAAGCGCTCCCAGCCGAAGGGAGAGGCGGCTTCCACCGCGAACCGCGGGCCCACGAAGTGGGGGGCCAGAATCTCCTCGCGATAGACCCTCGCTTGCTCTTCAAAGAGTTCCCAACTCGGAACGGCCACGACCCGGACCGCGTGACCCTTGGCCTGGAGCAGCTTGGCCGCTTCAAGACAGGCGGAGACTTCGGATCCGGTGGCAAACACGATCGCTTTGGGGCTATCCGGATTGTGCGCGATGTAGGCTCCGTTTTCGAACTCTCCATGGAAGGGAGAACGATCCAAGGTCGGGAGTCCCTGACGGGTTAGGACAATGGCTGAAGTTTCCCCGCGCTCCAGGGCCAACTCCCAAGACCGGGTGGTTTCTTCGGCATCCGCCGGGCGGTACACATTGACCTGTGGGATCGCGCGGAGGGAAGCGATGTTGGCAATAGGTTGGTGCGTGGGTCCGTCTTCGCCTAGAAAAATGCTGTCGTGGGTAAACACGTAAATCACGGGGAGATTCATGAGCGCACTCAAGCGCAGCGAAGGTCGAAGGTAGTCCGAGAAGATCAAAAAGGTGCCGCCGTAGGGGCGAACACCGCCGTGCAAGGCCATGCCGTTCATGAGCGCGGCCATGCCATGTTCGCGCACGCCGAAATGCAGGTTTCTTCCAGATCGGTTCTCCTTGGAGAAAGCCGGCTCTCCGGAAATGAAAGTCTTATTGGAAGGCGCGAGATCAGCGCTGCCGCCCCATAGGCTCGGAATCTGCTTCGACAGCCACTGCAAGGCTTTGCCTGAAGCCGCCCGCGTCGCCAGTTTCTCTCCAACTTCATAGGAGGGGCGACCCTCAGAGGACGGCGAGGGGGCCCTGTGGATAGCTTTCCACAGGGAATCGACCTCGGGGTGGGTCGATTCCAAGTCGGCCGT
>JABDJR010000401.1 GCA_013003415.1 Candidatus Eiseniibacteriota bacterium
CATCAGATGACTCTGGGCGGCAAGCGTGACGGTTTCACGATCGAAGATTTTCGTCGGGCTGCGGACAGGTTCTCTCTGTTCCGTGGATCGAAGTTGGAGACACTTCTCCAGGAAGTGGACCGCAGTGTGGCAAGGTGGCCGATCTTTGCAAATGAGGCAGCGGTGGATTCAGAAGCAAGCCAAGCCATCGCGGTGAACCATCGCCGGTTGGAATCGCTTACGAAAACGGATTCAAAAGAAGTAGGGGCCTAACATGGAGATCCTATTTGCTCTCGTCGTGATTGGCTTTATCGGGCTGGGTAGCGTTCTTTCCATTGTGACGTTCTTCATGATGCAGGGTTCTCGGCGGGAAATCCGTGAACTCAAAGAGAAGATTCAGTCTCTTGAGTTGGGCGCTCCGGCAAAACCGACGGCGACGGTTTCACCTGCACCGGCGCCTCAGCAGGAACCAACTCCAGAGTTCCAGACGCCAGGAAGCCCGGCCGTCCCCGCCGACACCGACGAGCCCTTGGTTTCCATAGATGCAGAACCCTCTCCGGAAGCTACCCTTCCAGAACCATCTCCAGAGAAGGCTGGCCCGGTTCCCGTTGCTCCGGCAAAGCCAAAGTCAGCCGAAGATCGTAATCTGGAAGTCACCCTAGGGGGCAAGGTCGCGAGCTTTGTGGGTATCGCGGCCCTCGTCTTGGGCGTTGTCTTCTTTGTTGGCGTGGCCATTCAACGCGGCTGGATTGGCCCGGCCATGCGTATTGTTTTGGGTTTGGTGAGTGGTGGTGCCCTCATCGGGCTTGGGCATCTTGCTGAAGTAAGAGGAAAGCGTTTAACCCTTCTGGCTCGCGTTCTCACAGGCGGCGGAGCGGCGCTTTTCTTCTTTAGCGTGTTTGCGGCTTACGGCATCTATCAACTCATCGGCGCGACCATGGCCATGGGTGGGCTTACCTTAACCGTGTTGGCGGTGCTTGGCTTGTCCGTGGTGTACCGAAGTCAGACCGTGGCCATTCTTGGGGTGTTGGGGGCCTACTTCACGCCTCTCGTGATTGGCGGGGAAATGACCGAAGGGTTGTTCCCTCTGATCTACATCGCGGCCGTCAACGTGGTGGTGCTGTTTCTTGGCGTGCGCCGGAATTGGCAGGCGCTCTACAACATTGGATTCGTACTCACGGCTATCTTCTTCCTGTACTGGTTGGAGAGGCAGTTCACCCTTCACGCCATCAACCTCCAAACACCTTCCGGACTTCGCGACTATCTCGCGCCAGGCCTTGGCTTCGCGTTCATCTTCTTTGCCCAGTTTGTGGTGCTGGGTTTGGTGAAGCTCAAGAACGATCGAAACTTTGTCGATTCTGCGCTCGATATGGGCAGACTCCTGGCGTCTTCGCTCGTGCTGATGTACGCGCTGCACGGCATCTTAAATCAGCTTGGCTACGCTGCGTGGGTAGGGGCAGCCTTCCTTGCGGTCGCCGTACTTCATTTGGTTTTCGTCAAAGTGGCCTGGAAATGGCTTCCCCACATTAAGAACGATGTCCTGGTGTTGATTGCGGGAGCCGTTTCCTTCGCTACTCTTGCCTTACCGGTTCAGCTCGACGGTATATGGGTTTCTCTGGGCTGGGCGCTTGAAGGCCTCGTGTTGGCCTGGTTCGCTCATCGCTTTGGGGTGAGAGCCTTCATGTTGGGTGGGATCGGCTTGGGCTTCCTGGGGCTTGGCAAGGCGATCTTTGCCGACATGGCCTCGGCGGTTCATGACGAGAGAGCCTTGTTCTTGAATGCAAACTTTGTGGTGGCGATGCTGTCTTCGCTCGCTTTGGGAGTTCAAGCTTGGCTTTGGTCCCGTTTCCCGGCAAAACAACCACTCACCCGGTGGGTATGGTTTGAGAACGCCATGATCGTGAGCGCCGGGCTTGGATTCATCGTCGCCGTAAGTGGCGAGTCTCTCCAAGTGCTGGGTCAAGATTCCTCTTGGGCCTGGCTTTTCTCTACCGTCTCTCTAGCTTTGGTTGGTTTATTCCTTTTGATCTTTGCTCATCGGTCCCATCGATGGGGTCTTTGGATGATGGGTTGGCTGCTCTTACTGCTTGTTCCGGTCAAAATCCTCTGGCTGGATATGGGACCTAGTTGGAGCCACTACGAGGGGTTCCCCCAGTTCTTCAACGCGATCTTTGTTTCCTCGTTGGTCTTAATTGGTTTAGGAGCCTTCATGGCGCATCGCTTTCAAGAGCCTCGAACGATCGACACCAAGCGCGCTAGTATTGCCCCGATCATGAACATTGTCAGTATCCTCGCTGTGATTGCGGTGACGACGATCGAGATTGATCGCGCCCAAACGCCCTGGAAGAACACCGCCATCACGCTTTGGTTAGCTTCCAGTGGTCTTCTCCTGGTGTTTCTCGGTCTACGATTCCAGGTTCGATACCTAAGAATTACCGCCTTTGTTGTTCTTGCCGTCACGATTATTAAGGTGTTTGCCATCGACCTATCGGCCATGAGTGGTTTGATTCGGGTGGCGGCCTTGATGGGGGTGGGGGTCATCCTGCTCGTGCTGTCATTCGTTTATCAGAGAATTGCCGCGCGCCTTGGTGGCGAGGGCACAGCGTCGGAAGAGGGTTCCCATGAAACAACTTCCTAAACTCCTTATTTGCGCTCTGATCGGAAGCCTTGGATGCGTTGGTGAAAGCTCCGCGCAAACGGTTCCCCGGCAGGATTTCCAATGGGCAATGCCTCTTCTCCGTACCTACGAACCCGGTGCAACCTATTCTTTGACGATTCCCAATGAGGTGTTCGACGGGGCCGAGAAATTCCCAGACGACATCAGAATCATAGATGCGTCGGGCACCCTATGGCCGTTCTTCGTGTTAGAGCCCCAAACCGCTTCTCAGTTTGAGCCGCGAGAGCTTGAACGCCTCAACGAATCTTGGGTTGAAGGGGATCGTCCTTACCTGCGAGTCGAGTTGGAGGTTCTTGGGGAGCCGGCCCCTCACAACCGCCTCCGCCTTCATACGGCGGGATCGAACTTCGTTCGTCGGGTGGAGATTATGGGAAGTAACGATCGAGAGAGTTGGGGGCAAGTGGGTACCGGCTACCTCATTGATCATCAGTCTCCGAGTCACGTTCGAAATGTTGAACTCGACTACACTCGCTCTGACTTTCGCTACTTACAATGTCGAATTTTCCCCAATGCTCGAAAAGCAAACGAGGAGGTGAAGCTTCGCTCGGTGGAGGTTGGAACTTGGGTTCGACCCACCGCGGGTTGGCTTACGGCTCCCCTTGAAATCGTCTCTAAGACCGGCCAATCGAAACCCGCGGGTGAAAAGGAGTTTCAAACCCTGGAGTGCGACGCCGGTTTCTACAACCTACCGCTGGAGAGGATTCGCCTGGAAATTGGCCCCGGGGAGTTTGCTCGTTCGGTTCGGATTTCGGGAAGGAACGATTCCGGAGATGCATGGCAAGTCGTTTCGAACAACGAGATTCATCGTCTGGGTTCCTCAGAGAAAACCACGGTGGCAATCCGGGGCAACTATCGCTTTTGGAAGATCGATCTCTATCACTTCGACGATCCTCCGCTAAAAGTCAACCAGGTTGAGGCTCAATCTAGGCGTTGGAGTCTGTTTTTCGAGGCGAAGTCGGAAGAGCGGGCTTCGCTTTATTTTGGAGCGGCCGGCGTGGAAGCGGCGACCTTTGATTTGAGGCAGAGGAGACAGGATCAGGGAACGTTGCGGGGAGTAGCACAAGCGGCACTCAGTTCCAGACAAGAGAACCCTGCATTCGCTGAACATCCATCTAAAGAGCTGACCCCTTGGGTGGCCAGAATTGCCGTGGTCTTGGTCAGTCTGCTTGTCCTCTGGATTGTAGTGGGGATGCTGCGTCGAAGTGAAAATGTCTTGGAAAGCGGCCCGAAGGACTGATCTAGAGTTTCTAGGTTGAAGGCAGTTTGAAGGTTCGTTTCATGGAACGAAACTTCCCCGATGGCTCTCTAGGAATTTCGCTCACGATGCGAAGCGTCAAAGAAACGGATTCGCCGACGAGATCGCTCATGGCTTCTTGAATCTTTTGGCGAGCAAGCGTTTCATCAAACCCTTCGCGAGGGACGATCAGGGCTTCGAAGGTGGCGGGGGCGCTTTGAATGATCTGGATACCGCTGAAGCTCTGGTCGTAGCCGGAGGCCCCCGGCCGAATTCCCGTCGGAGGGATCAATTGTCCGAAGCGGGTGGCAAACACGTCTCCAATCCGGCCCTGGAGATCTACAATGCGGGGGAGTGCTCGCCCGCAGCTACAGGGCTCATTCGTGAGTTCTCCCAAGTCTTCGGTTGCGTAACGGATCAAAGGAAACCCTTCATTCCAAAGATCGGTAACCACGATCGATTGCAAAGGAGCTGCACCTTCCGTGGGTAGAGGTTCGTTCTCCACATGAAGACCGTAGGCGTTGATGTGGAGCCCCTTGTGAGCATCGCACTCGCGCCCCACGTAGCCGGCATCGCGAGATCCGTAGAAGTCATAAGGAGTCACCCCAAAGGCTTCTTGAACAATAGCGATGACTTCAGCAGTGAGCGGCTCGGCCGATGAGACAACCACCGGAATGGGAAGCGTTCGTCCGGAGTCGAGGAGATAGCGCCCCAAGATGTCGAGTGCGGCGGGATAGGCCTGCAGCACCTTGGGTTCAAACTTGCGAAGGTCCGCGATGTATCGCTCCAAAATGTCCTGATCGAGGGGTAAGGACGGGTAGAAGCGAACGCGGTTTGCAAATTCGGTGCGGAGCTTGGACTTCCAGCTTGTCGCCGGCGAATCTTGAATCGCCCCCCACAAATAGGCAATGCGATCCCCCGGGTGAAAGTCATGCCAGGCTTCGAAGGCAACGTGCGCGCTCCGGCGGTGGTTGTAGGCGTCTTGATCCAAGTAGAACTTCACCGGCGCAAAGGTGGTGCCCCCGGTTTCGGTAAGGCGGAGGTCGGCGAACTCATAG
>JABDJR010000409.1 GCA_013003415.1 Candidatus Eiseniibacteriota bacterium
GTCTTGGATAGAGCTTCCAGCCGAGATCCCACAGCTTCAGCAACCGCCCCGCCGATTCCGGTGTCGATCTCATCGAAAATCAGAAACCCTACCGGATCGAGATTTCCCAAAACATTCTTTAGCGCCAGCATCACTCGGGAAGCCTCTCCCCCTGAGGCAACTTTGGCTAGGGGTTGAGGCGGTTCGCCGGGGTTGGCCGTGAGATAGAAAGCGGCTCGTTCTGCGCCGCCCCGACCAATCAGGTCGGAAGATTTCGCAATGCGATGGCCTTTCCCATTCGGCTCAAGGCGAACCTCAAATTGGGAGCCGCTCATGCCCAATCCCTTGAGTTCCTTGGAAACACTGCGAGCCAAGCGCGCAGCGGATCGGGTTCGCAACACGGTGAGTTCTGTAGCCACCTTGAGAAGGTTTTTCTCGGTGGCTCGACTTTCTTTTTCGATCTCTGCCAAACGAGCGTTGGCGTTGTGATCGGAATCGAGTGCGTTTTCGAGCGATTTTAGTTTTTCCAAAAGACCGGCTTCATCTAAGCGGTACTTGCGCTGCAGGTCGCGCAACACTCCGAGTCGAGTTTCGGTTTGGCTGAGTTCTTCGGGATCTCGATCTATTTCCGAGAGCCGTCGTTCAAGTTCTCGCGAGCTTTCTTCAATGCTGATGCGCGCGGTCTCTAGATCTTGAGCCAGAGCTCGGAAAGCGGGGTCGACATGAATCAGGGATTCAATGCCTCGAATGGCGTCTCCCACCAGGGCCTCTGCGGAGAGATCAAGCTCGGAGAGCTTCGTCCTTGCCGCTTCCATCGTTTCGATGAGTTTTGAGGCGTTTCCGAGAATGCGAAGTTTCTTGCCTAGAGTCTCTTCTTCTCCGAGTTCCAAATGAGCGCGAGAAAGTTCCTCACGCTGAAACTCCATGAGTTCACGGCGAGAGGATTGGTCTTGAATGGACTGTTCCAGTTCGTCCCGTTCGTGCTGTAGCTGTGACAATCGATCTACCAGGCCTGATACCTGCAACACGAGATCTTTGGCCTCAGCGAAGGCATCGAGGTACTCGCCATGGGTTTCGACGCGAAGAATGTTCTGTTGCTCATGCTGTCCGTGGAGATCGGCCAGCACCGCCCCTATTTCCTTCAATCGCTTAAGGGTGATGGGTTCATCGTTGCAATAAGAGCGAGAGCGCCCCTTTCGATCAAGCACCCGACGAAGAATAACCTCACCACGGTCGGCGTCCATTCCCAGCTTTTCCGCAACGTCTTCACGGGTCTCAAAGCGTGCCACCACCTCCGCGTGCTGACAGCCGGCCCGGATACGATCCACCGAACCTCGTGCGCCCAAAGCCAAATCGATGGCACTCACCAAGAGAGATTTTCCAGCCCCGGTTTCGCCTGTCAACACATTCAAGCCCGAGCCAAGGGACACGCTTGCTTGTTCTACCAAGGCCAGGTTCTTTATCCAGAGGTCGACTAGCACAACGCTTCGTCCTAACGCTTATTGGGGAGGCCACCCCAGTTGAGTTTGTCGCGGAGAATGTCATAGTAAGAAACGTTTTTCAGAAAGGCGAGTTGCGTTTGGTGAGGCGAACGTTCAATGCGAATCACGGTGTTGGCCGCAATCTCTTGGGCCCCGTGACCGTCGGCCGTGACTTTGAGTCGGACCCCGGCTAAATGGTTTTCGACCTCGATGACTTCGGTGTCATCGATCACCAAGGGTCGAATGCTCAAGGAGTGAGCCGCAATGGGGGTTATGGTAAACGCAGTAAGGCTCGCCTTGACGATGGGCCCCCCTGCCGAGAGTGAGTAGGCCGTGGAACCGGTTGGTGTGGCCACAATCAGACCATCTCCCGTGAAGGTTCCCAGATAAGAACCGCTTACCCGCACGTCAAGCTCGACCGCGCGTCGTGTAAATGTTCCTTCGTCAACCACGATCTCGTTGAGTGCCTCGAGGGTTTGAGAGTCGCCTTTTGTATCCGTGAATCGGGCTCGAACCAGAGAGCGGTCTTCAACCACGTATTCTTTGGCGAGAACGGCTTCGAGGCAGGAGGTGACTTCATTGGAACTCACCGCCGTGAGAAAACCCAAGGATCCTAGATTAACGCCAAGGGTTGGTGGACCCGAGGGGCCGGTTTCGCGCACCGCGTGAAGGATCGTTCCATCGCCCCCAAAACAAAGGACGAGATCGGAGTCCTTGAGGGGTGCGGTGGTTTTTACCCGAAGAGCTTCGGCCAGATCAGGATGAAGAACCACCTCGGCCCCGCGCTCGCGAAGAAAGTCTGCCGCGGATGCGGCGGCCCCCACCGCGTCCGGTTTGGTCAGGTTTGCAATTAGACCCAGACGCAAGGGCGGTCTCCTTCGATCAAGCTCGAGATTCGACGGTTTCCGGCTGACACTTCAACCAGAGGGCGATGCTCGCGGCGAGTGAATTTGGATCTAAACCAAGTTCTTCGAACAATTGGTTCCGAGACCCGTGCTGAACAAAGCGATCGGGCAATCCGAATCGTTTCACCGGAACTTCGACCCCGTGATGGGCTAACACCTCGAGAATTCCGGAACCGAAACCGCCATCGAGAACGTTGTCTTCAAGGGTGACCACATGCCCCGTATCACGAGTGACCTCAAGCAGCATGTTTTCATCCATGGGCTTAATGAAGCGGCCGTTCACCACGGTGGCTGCGATGCCTTCGCGCCTTAGAAGTTCGGACACCTTGGTCGCGATAGCAACCATGGCTCCAGTAGCCACCAGGGCAACATCGTTGCCACCCTCAAGCTTCTCCCAGGAACCGATAGGAATAAGGTTGAAGTTAGGGTTCATGGTGACGCCGGGACCCGCTCCACGGGGGAAGCGCACCATGGACGGTCCGCCCTCGATCGTGAGAGCGGTGGCCATGAGATCACCAAGCTCTTGTTCATCTTTGGGAGCCATGCAAACCATTCCGGGAATGGCGCGCATGAAACTGAGATCGCCCCAGCCATGGTGGGTGGCGCCATCGGCACCGGCGAGTCCGCCTCGATCTAAAGCGAATACCACGGGAAGCTTTTGA
>JABDJR010000427.1 GCA_013003415.1 Candidatus Eiseniibacteriota bacterium
GATAGTGGGTTACCAGCAAGATACCGCGATCAGACCCGCGGTGATGATTAATGCCTTCCGCCACAACCCGAAGCGCATCGATATCGAGTCCTGAATCGGTTTCATCGAGAACGGCAAATTCCGGACTCATGACTAGCATCTGTAGGATCTCGTTGCGCTTTTTCTCTCCCCCACTAAACCCGTCATTAACCGATCGAGTGAGGAGTTCGGGGTTCATACCCACCAGGGCGGCTTTTTCTTTGAGCAAATTAATAAACTCAATCGCGCCAATTTCATCTTCATTCCGATACGCACGGACGGCGTTCAGAGCGGTCCGAATGAAGTAGCGGTTGGAGACGCCGGGGATTTCTACCGGATACTGAAAGGAAAGAAAGATCCCCTCTCCGGCGCGAGCTTCTTGCTCTAAAGCCAACAGGTCTTTGCCCTTGAATTGGACAGAACCGCTTTCGACTTCAAAGTTCTCTGATCCAGCTAGGGTGTGGGCCAGAGTACTCTTCCCGGAACCGTTGGGCCCCATGATGGCATGCACCTCACCACGATTGATGGTGAGATCGATGCCTTTGAGAATAGTTTTGTCGTCTGCTTTGACTTTGAGATTTTCGATTTTAATAAGGGGGGTGGACATAAGTTTTCCTAATTAACCTACAGAGCCTTCTAGACTGATGCCCAATAATTTTTGGGCTTCTACTGCGAACTCCATGGGCAGTTCGCGAAATACTTCTTTGCAGAATCCGTTCACAATCATGGAAACCGCGTCTTCGGGATCGATGCCGCGTTGGCGACAATAGTACAGCTGATCCTCGCCCACTTTGGATGTGGTGGCTTCATGCTCGATTTTCGCGGTGGGTTCCTTGACCTGAAGGTATGGGAAGGTGTGTGCGCCGCATTCGCTACCCAGCAAAAGCGAATCGCATTGGGAGTAGTTTCTTGCCCCGGTGGCCCCGCTTTGTACTGTAACCGCTCCACGGTACGTGTTTTGACCGTGTCCGGCGGAGATTCCCTTGGAAATGATCGTGCTGGAAGTGTTCTTCCCCACATGGATCATTTTCGTACCCGTGTCGGCCTGCTGCCAGTTGTTCGTCAGGGCAACCGAGTAGAACTCCCCAACTGATCCGTCGCCTTTAAGAATGCAGCTGGGATACTTCCAGGTGATCGCGGAGCCGGTTTCAACCTGTGTCCATGAGATCCGCGAGTTCTTACCCTCGCAGAGGCCCCGCTTGGTGACAAAGTTATAAATGCCTCCAAGGCCATCCTTGTCTCCGGGATACCAGTTTTGCACGGTGGAGTACTTGATTTGAGCGTCGTCGAGGGCAATGAGTTCAACCACCGCGGCGTGCAACTGATTTTCATCACGCATGGGTGCAGTGCAGCCCTCAAGGTAGCTAACAGAACTTCCTTCTTCGGCCACAATGAGAGTGCGCTCAAACTGTCCCGTGTTTGCGGCGTTGATCCGGAAATAGGTTGAAAGTTCCATGGGACACTTCACCCCTTTGGGGATGAAAACGAACGAGCCATCGGAAAACACAGCCGCATTCAGCGCCGCAAAAAAGTTATCGCTCGGGGGAACCACACGTCCCAAGTACTTCTGGATCAAGTGTGGGTGCTCTTTTACGGCTTCGGAAAAGGAGCAAAAGATCACACCCACTTCGGAAAGTTTCTCTTTGAAGGTGGTGGCGACACTTGCGCTGTCTAAGACAGCATCGACGGCTACGTTGGAAAGCCGCTTTTGCTCATCGATCGAAATACCCAATTTCTCAAACGTGCTCAGAATCTCGGGGTCGACTTCATCAAGGCTGTTGAGCTTCTTTTTCTTCTTGGGGGCGGAGTAGTAAATGATGTCCTGATAGTCAATGGTTGGATAGTCCACCTTGGCCCAGGTTGGCTCGACCATTTTCTGCCATTGACGAAACGCTTTGAGCCTCCACTCCAACATGAACTCGGGCTCGCCCTTTTTCTCGGAAATGAGGCGCACCACGTCTTCGTCGAGTCCCTTGGGAACACTGTCCGAGGCGATATCGGAAACAAACCCGTACTTGTATCCCTCGTCGGCGATCTCTCTAAGCTCTTTATTTTTCTGGGTCTTCTCGGTGGAAGGTTCTGCCAAGGCGGCACCTCTCTCGATCTGGGCGGATGTCGAATGACTTGAATTTCTAAACATGACTATTTTAATCAACTTTACATTCTAAGAACAAGTGCCTTAGTACTATGGTAAAATTATAAGATATAGTGGATAACTTGATAGCTCGGGCAGGGGGCTGAATTAGCCCTTTTCAGCTAACCTTTGAGAGGTCAGCCCTCCCCATCGAATCACCTACTCCTTATACATCCAGCCCGGCCGTGGAGCCCCCTTCAATAAAGCGATTTCTTAATTACGGGTCGCGAAAATGAGAAGGCAGACCTAACATTCGAAAAGACTTTACCTTCGACAAATAGTGGCCGGCTTAAGATGCAGCCTCTCTCGAGGTTGCTGTTTCGTTCAGACCCCCGCTATCGAAGGAAACTGGGAGAGCGTTTACTCATGAACCAGGCACAGAGTTTTCCTCGGTCCTCCATTGGCAAGAAATTTCTGATGGCCATCACAGGACTGATGCTGTTGGGCTTTGTTTTGGGGCACATGATCGGAAACCTAAAAGCGTTTCAGGGTGCCGAAAAATTCGATGCCTATGCCCTGTTCCTCAAGGAAGTTGGTAAGCCCGTTTTGGGAAAGGGCGACTTTCTTTGGATGGCTCGTCTTGGCCTCCTGGCTGCGGTTGGCATTCACATCTTTTGCGCGGTGTCCCTCACCCTTCAAAATCGCAAAGCCCGACCGGTGGGATACAAGAAGACAGCACGTGAAGCTTCAACCTACGCTTCGCGCACCATGCTCTGGGGGGGCATTATTCTTGCCCTGTACGTGATCTATCACATTCTTCACCTGACGACCGGACACGCACACCACGATTTTGGGAGCTCGGTTTACGGCAACATGGTCGCCGGATTCAAGCAGTGGCCCGTATCTCTCGCCTACGTCATCGCCCAGATTGCGCTGGGAATGCATTTGTTTCACGGTTTTTGGAGCGCCTTCCGAACCTTGGGAGCCAACAATCCGAACCGCGACAAGAAACTTCGGGCAATCGCAGTTTTTCTAGCTGTCGCAATTACGGCTGGTTACCTTTCGATTCCTGTGTCTGTCATGGCTGGCATTATCCAGTAAAGAACAAGGACCACGTTCATGGAACTTAATTCCAAGATTCCCTCCGGCCCAATTCAAGATAAGTGGGACTCCCACAAGTTCAACCTCAAGCTGATTAACCCGGCAAACAAACGGAAATACCAAGTTATCGTGGTGGGCTCCGGACTTGCGGGCGCCAGCGCGGCGGCCACCTTGGCTGAACTGGGTTACGACGTAAAGTGCTTTTGCTTTCAGGACAGTCCTCGAAGAGCGCACTCGATCGCCGCTCAGGGCGGGATCAATGCGGCCAAGAATTATCAGAACGATGGCGACAGCATTTACCGTCTGTTTTATGACACGGTGAAAGGTGGAGATTTCCGCTCCCGTGAAGCCAACGTCTACCGGCTTGCTCAAATCAGTGTAAACATCATCGATCAAGCTGCGGCTCAAGGTGTCCCCTTTGCACGGGAATACGGAGGCATGCTGGCCAACCGCTCGTTTGGTGGAGCGCAGGTTTCCCGAACGTTCTATGCACGGGGTCAGACCGGTCAGCAGCTCTTGCTGGGCGCCTATTCTGCTCTCTCGCGCATGATCGCCGCGGGCAAGGTGAAGATGTACCCCCGTACCGAAATGCTCGACCTTGTCATGGTGGACGGAAAGGCCCGCGGCATTGTCACGCGGGATCTCACGACCGGGAAGATCGAATCCCATGCCGGTCACGCCGTGGTCATGGCCACGGGTGGCTACAGCACCGTGTTCTATCTCTCAACGAACGCCATGGGCTGTAACGTCACCGCAAATTGGCGCGCCCATCGTAAAGGCGCTGCCTTTGCCAACCCCTGCTACACCCAGATCCACCCCACCTGCATTCCCGTCAGTGGCGATCACCAATCAAAACTGACGCTTATGAGTGAATCGCTACGGAATGACGGACGCATTTGGGTGCCGAAAAAGAAGGGCGATACACGAGCTGCCAAAGACATCCCCGAAAACGAGCGCGACTACTACCTGGAGCGCCTCTACCCAAGCTTCGGCAACCTCGCTCCGAGAGATCTTGCATCTCGACGCGCGAAAGACATGTGCGACCTTGGGCAGGGCGTGGGGGCTACAGGTCTCGGGGTTTACCTCGACTTTTCCGACGCCATGAAGCGTGACGGTGAGGCGACCATTTCCGAAAAGTACGGGAACCTGTTCGACATGTACGAGCGGATTACGGGCGAAAACCCATACCGCCAACCCATGCGTATTTTTCCGGCCCCCCACTACACCATGGGTGGCCTGTGGGTCGATTACAACCTGATGTCCACCATCCCCGGGCTCCACGTTTTGGGAGAAGCCAACTTCTCCGATCATGGGGCGAACCGTCTGGGGGCCAGCGCCCTCATGCAGGGTTTGGCCGATGGCTATTTTGTAATCCCCTACACCATCGGGGACTACCTCGCCCGCGAAGAATTAAAAGATGTCTCCCCCAGCGATTCCGAGTTCATTGAAACTGAAAAACAAGTGCGTCAGAAGATTGATCGCTTGCTAAGCATCGACGGGACCCGAACGGTTGACTCTTTCCACCGAGAACTCGGCAGAATCATGTGGAATCACTGCGGGATGGCCCGAACAGACAAGGGCTTGAAAGAAGCCTTAGTCAAGATCCCCGAGTTGCGTGACGAATTCTGGAACAACGTTCGCGTGCTTGGCGAAGGTTCAGACCTGAATCAATCCCTGGAAAAAGCGGGGCGCGTGGCGGACTTCCTTGAGTTCGCTGAACTCATGTGCCACGACGCGCTCACTAGAGCGGAATCTTGCGGCGGTCATTTCCGCGAGGAACATCAGACCGAGGACGGCGAGGCCAAGCGAAACGACGAAGAATACAGTCACGTTTCTGCCTGGGAGTTCACCGGTGTCGGATCGACCCCCAAACTCCATAAAGAAAACCTGGAATTTGAAAACGTGAAACTTGCGACCCGGAGCTACAAATAATGAAACTCACCCTTCATGTTTGGCGACAGAAAAGCACCTCACAAAAAGGCGCGTTCGAAACCCATGTCATGGACTCCGTGAGCCCGGACATGTCTTTTTTGGAAATGCTCGACGAGCTCAATCAAGCCCTCATTACAAACGGCAAAGAGCCCGTGGCCTTTGATCACGATTGCCGCGAGGGCATTTGTGGTTCTTGTGGGGTGGTCATCAACGGTCGTCCTCATGGCCCCCAGCGCGCAACTACAGCTTGCCAGCTGCACATGCGTTCCTACCAAGATGGGCAAGAGATTTGGGTCGAGCCCTGGCGTGCCAGCGCCTTCCCCGTTGTCAAAGATCTCATGGTCGATCGCACCTCATTTGATCGCATCATTCAGTCGGGTGGGTTTATTTCGGTCCGCACGGGAAGCGCCCCCGACGCCAATGAGATTCCTGTTCCGAAAGTTGATGCGGACAAGGCTTTCGATGCTGCAGCCTGCATTGGCTGCGGCGCCTGCGTGGCCGCTTGTCCCAATGCCAGTGCCATGTTGTTCACGGCGGCGAAAGTCTCGCACATGGGACTTCTGCCCCAGGGTCAGCCCGAGCGCGAGCAAAGGGTGCTGTCGATGGTAAGCACCATGGACGAGGAAGGGTTTGGTTCTTGCACGAACCACAAGGAGTGCCAGGAAGCTTGCCCCAAAGAGATCAGCATCGACTACATTTCGCGCATGAATAGAGACTATGTGTGCGCGAGCAAGAACAAGGGCTAGTTTGAATAAGGTTAGCTTGTAAGGCGGTTCAAGGCGTTTCGAGAACGTCTTGCGTACTCGATATCGATGTCGGCGTCGCCCCAAAACTCGAGCACCTCTCTGTAGCGCTCGATTGCCT
>JABDJR010000430.1 GCA_013003415.1 Candidatus Eiseniibacteriota bacterium
CCCGTACTCCCGGTCAAGAAGCCGATATGCTGACGCACCTTTTCAGGCTCAGTCGCAATATCGAAACCGGCTACGCGAGCCGAGCCCGAGGTTGGGCCGACCAGCGTAGACAACATCCGCAAGGTGGTGGTTTTGCCGGCCCCATTGGGGCCCAGCAAACCAAAGATCGATCCCGGCTTGGCAGACAGACTGAGTCCGTCCACCGCCTTGAACCAATCCCCTTTTGGCGTGCGGTATTCCTTAGTTAGGTTTTCGACCTCAATGGAGGCCGCTACCGTGCTCATGAATTATTCGTTTTTTGACCTAGTTTGAGAATCTTCGGTGAAGTCGACGTCGATGACTTCTTTCCCTCGAAGAGGTTTTCGGCCTTTTTTGGGGCGGGAGTGAACTTCGGGGTTGCTGGGCTTGGACTTAAAGAGGAATTGGGCGAAACGACCCACAAATCGGAAGGTGGCCCAGAAGAGGAAAATGCCTAAAAGGAGTCTAATCATTGGTAATCCGAGGTTCAAAAGGCGAGGTCAGAGCTACGATTCTCACGGAGGCAAGCCCTATTGTCTACTAGAAGGACGTGATTTCGGGCTCTAACGTTGCGAAAACACGATTCCGAAGCCACAAGAAAGGCCCGAACCCTATGGGGGCTCGGGCCTTGGAAGATTACGCCCCCCAAGAGACTTGTCAGATTCCGCCTGTGGTTCCAAATGGAAACCAACCCGACTTCTCAGGGTCTAGGACAAAACACACGCGCCGTCGATGGGGTAGGAAAAACTTGGCAGGCGTGTTCCGGGGGCCAATCGAGCGGGAGCACCTCCAAAGTAAAACCCACTCGATAAGATCGAACCGTTCGGGGGATCGGTGAAGTTTCATGCGCGAAAGCAAGACATCCACTCTTAATCACCCGCCGGGGACTTAAGGTGTCTTTAGAGTCGACATCTGGATCCACCCGATCGGTTCAAGGCTTATTCAGTTTTCTAAGCGTGCATCCTCCACGGTTAGATTCAAGGTATCCGCCGCGCTTGGGTGGAGCATTTTCAGAAATTGCTCTCCGCTCGTGGTCAGATCAAAGTTTTTCTCTTCTTCGTCCTGATAGGCAATCACACGATCCAAACTCACCTTGGCTTTGGCGTACGTACTGTCTGCATCGAGAGCTGACCGATACGCCACCTGTGCCGCGTGAGTGTGCCCCGTCTTTTCCAGAGCAACTCCAAGGTTGTTCTGAAAGACCGCCTGAAACGGATCCGTTCGCACCGCTTGGGCGAGCGGCGGAAGCGCCTCTTCGTATCTGCCAAGCTCGATGTACAAAAGACCCAAGTTGTTCATAGACCACGTGTCCCGCGGTTCAATGCGTAGCGCTTCAAGGTAAACGCGTATCGCGTTCTCTTTCTGACCCAGACGGTGGTAGCAGCGTCCTAGGACACGTCTAGCATTGCCGTCTTCGGGAGCGTTTTCCACCGCTTGCAGCACGAGGGGTAACGCTTCTTCGTTTCGGTCGAGGTCCATCATGACTCGGGCAAGATTGATTCTCGCTTTGGCGTAACTTGGATCAAGTTGTAAGGCTCGATTCAAGGATTCCACTGCTTCTCCTGCCCAACCGGCTTTCCACTTTGAAAGCCCAGCCATGTAATGTCCCCAAACATTGTTCGGATGCTCCACTCGGAATCGATCGAAGTCTCTTGCCGCGTCTTTGTAGTTCTGAGCGTCAAACTTCTCTTTTCCGTCCTTAAACCGAACCGGTTTCGGTGAAACCATTGCTTCAGCTTCAGGAAGCCCGTTAAACATCGCTTGATCTTGATCCGTTTCCGAATCGGTCATCGGATCGAAACCCGAATCGAGACCGGAATCGAGACCCTGAGGAGAATCCTTATGCGCCGCTCCCCCTACATCCACAACTTCATCCTGTAGAAGCGCAGAGGATTCAACCTCAGGTTGCTCGATAACGTGCTTGTCAGAGTTCACATCACGAACGCTAAGAGCCTCAGTCTCCTCGGTCTTGCTTGTGTCCTGCTGCGCGCTTTGGCACCCCAGGAGACCCATGCTCAAAAGGCCGATCGTCATCATCTTTTTTAGGTTCTTCATCATCATTCACATCCCAAACACCCCCCAAAACCGATGTGATATGACGACTGGCACCCTCTAGTAAGGCAAGAGGTTTGCCAAACTGAGCGTCAACGGAAGAAAGGCCCTATTTTATTATTTGTTAACGAGTTACAGGTGTTTGTGAGCCGCGGCCATCGGGAAACCGTGTCTTCTTGG
Source organism: Candidatus Eiseniibacteriota bacterium (assembly GCA_013003415.1). Taxonomy (GTDB): domain Bacteria; phylum Eisenbacteria; class RBG-16-71-46; order JABDJR01; family JABDJR01; genus JABDJR01. The sequence continues at coordinate 2,251 of JABDJR010000430.1, forward strand.
ACACATCCGAGGGGGTCCATTCGGACACAAAGGGCCCCGGATCTCAAGCCGGGCGGGCCTTTGCACTTTTGCCCGGAGTTTCTCCGCCTTGGGGTTTAGGTGGGCAGGCGACGGACTCGGAATCGCTCTAGCGAACGGAGGTGGGTTTTCTGAGGCCGTGGCGACGCATGATCTTGAGCAGACTTGAGTGATCGGCCAGCCCAAGCTCGGCTGCAGTATCGGTGATATGCCAGGTATTCCGTTCCAGGGCCGCCACCACGATCTGACGCTCGGCTTCGGCTTTGAGCTCCTTTAGGAGACCGGTACGTCGGGCGAGAGCTAACAAGCTACTTTTGGTCATGAGGTCTTGGGGAACATCGTCGGCGGTGATCAGGTCGTTGTCACTTCCGATGATCATGCGCTCGATGATATTCCGAAGCTCACGCACATTGTTTCGAGACCAGGAGTAAGCTCTGAGGCGTTCGAGAGCATCGGGGTGAATCTTTTTTTCTCGGATGCCAAGGCGGCGGCAGCTAACGCCCAAGAAATGTTCGACAAGCTCAGGAATGTCTTCGAGGCGTTCCCGAAGCGGCGCGACGGTGAGGGTGTGCACGTTGAGACGAAAATACAGGTCTTGGCGGAAATTTCCCTGCTGGACTTCATTCTCCAGATTGCGATTGGTCGCCGCAACCACCCGCGTGTTGACGTTGACAACTTTGGACCCTCCGACGCGCGTCACTTCGTGATTCTCCAAAACTCGCAGCAACTTAGCTTGGGCACCGAGGGGTAGTTCACCGATCTCATCGAGGAAAAGAGTTCCTCCGGACGCTTCTTCAAAAGCCCCCTTCCGCATTTTGGAAGCTCCCGTAAACGCTCCCGCTTCGTGACCGAAGAGTTCGCTTTCTACCAGGTTCTCCGGAAGCGCCGCAGAATTCAGAGCCACAAAAGAACCGCCCTTACGTCCGCGATGAAGCTCGCGAGCCACAAGCTCTTTACCCGTTCCGCTTTCTCCCAGAATGAGCACAGGAGACGGAATGGGAGCGAGGCGCCCTAAACTCTCGCGGAGGTCCTGCATGGGCGAACTGTTGCCCAGGATGGGAGAATCTTCCTGGAGACGGGATCGCAAGCGCCCAACTTCTTGTACAAGCCGACCGTGCTCCAAGGCGTTTTGAACTTCGTTCACCACGCGTTCCATGGGCTCACTCTTATCGATGAAACTGTAGGCACCGAGTTTGATGGCGCGAACACAGCGATCGTAGTTTCCGGTTCCGGTGTAAACAATCACGGGAACGAAAATGCCCTTCTTCCGCAGGCCTTCAAGAACTCCAAAACCATCGAGTCCGGGCATTTCCAAATCGAGGATAATGCAGTCGACCAATTCATCTTCAAGAAGGGTCAGAGCTTCTTTGCCGCCGGTTGCGGTCTTGGTCTCAAATTTGCCCAAGCGATTCAGATCGTAGGCATACTGCTCGGCCATGGCGGCCACGTCATCGACAATTAAAACCAGTGCCATCGTCTATCTCTCCCCTACCCCTGGTTTTTTGCTCTGTGTGCGTCGGCGGGAAAGTCGATTACGAAGGTAGCCCCGTCCCCGATCCGACTTTCAATATCTATTCTACCCTCAAAGTCGGACACAAGTCTCCTAACGATCGAGAGGCCAAGGCCAATACCAAGGGCCTTGGTGGTGTAGAAGTCATCGAGAATGCGTTCCTGATCTCTGGGATCGATACCTTTTCCATTATCCTGGACGGTGAGCCGTACCCAATCCTCGTCCTCGGCGTCCGTGATGCGAGCCGTTTTCACCCAGATTTCGCCGGATTCAGGATCAACGCTTTCCTGCGCGTTTCGGATCAGGTTTTCGAGAATACGACGGAGCCCTATCGGCTCGGCTTTGATCCACGAGTTGGAAGCAAGATCAAGAGTCAGAGCGGGGCCGTGGTCGGTACGCATGGCCGAGGTCACCTCGCGGGCGGTTTCGCTGACGTTGCAAGATTGCTTCCCCTGCGATGTAGATAAACGGGCGTAGTTGGCGGCAAGCGCTTCGAGATAGCTGATGCTCGATTCCAAAGCTTTGGATCGCTGGTCAAAGACCTCTTCGAGGCGACCGGATCCGTTGGTGGAAACCTCGGTGAGATGTCTGAAAGTGTTTCGTATGGGGGTGAGTCCATTTTTGATGTCGTGATTTACCTGCCTGGACACTTCGCCCAAGGTGGCCCGGCGCTCCGCTTGCTGAAGTTTTTGTACACTGGCTCGAAGTCGGTGGGTCATGGAATCCAAGAAGCGTGACAACACTCCAACTTCGTCGCGACGGGTGGTGGTGAAGTCCGCGTCGAGCTTATCGAGGTCGAGGGTTGCGGTTTTGGAAGCCAGGGCCTCCAGCGGCTGACTGATCCGTCTCGAAAACCAGAAGGCAAGAAGCATGGTAAAGAAGGCGGTCGCGGCAAGCAGAATAATCAGCCAAAGATCCAAATTCCTGAGCAGGGCGTGGAGAGGCGACAAGGGATAGCTGACGAGTAGCGTGGCTTCGTAGCGTCCGGCTTCATCTCCGTAGTCTCGAAGGAATGGAACCTCGAGTTCTCGGCGAAGGTAGCTGGTCAGGGCGGCGTTGGGGTTCAGCTCCTCTTCTGCGTCCGTGCTCTCGTCAATTTGCACTGCGACATCACCCTCTACCTTGAGCGAATCAGCCGAGTCCGCAAGCAGCAGGTTTTCGATCTGAGGATCGCTGGAGATGGCCCCATGGGGATACACCAAGGTTACGGCTAGATCGCGTTCTCGAGCGAGTCGCGTGAGAAACTCCCGCCCGGCAATGACCCCTGCCACAAGATGGAACTGTTCGGAGGCTAGGGTGAGGGAATCGACGGCCACGAACGCAAAAGCATTGCCCTCGGCCAACTTCAACTCCATAAAGCCACTTCCGTCCGGGGTGGCGGCCAGAAGCTGGGGAAGCTCTAGGTTGAGCCTTCCGTACTCGTTTCGAAAGTGTCCGGAACTGACGATCTGACCCTCGGAGTCTTGGATCTGGAGAAGAGACAGACCCTGGAGAGGCATGGTTCGTCCCGCGTAGTCGAGGAGGTATTGGCGGTAATCCGGAAGCTCCTCGACCGCGGCTAAGCGAAAACTATTGTCATCGATAATTTCGTTTCGAAGGGCCTCCAGTCGACCGCGGAGTTCTCGGCGGGTGTCCGCGAGATCCTCTTCAATCACTTCCATCAGGGTTTCTGCTCGAAGGGTGTACTCGGTGGTGAGGCGATCCGTCATGCCTCGCCGCAAAAACCCCATAAGCACCATGAGAGGTACCAACACGAGCAGAAGCGATGCGAGAAGCATGCGGGCGCGCAGATTCACGGCACACCCTTTTCTTGATAGGTACCCATCTGCTCAAGGCGAATCGCGCCGTCCCAGGACAAGGCCACCCCGGTGATGGCAGGGCGATACACCAAGTAGCCGCGTGTCGCCACCAGGGGAATCACCGTGCGATTAAACACGTCGGAGGCGTCGAGCTGATCTTTCGGATCGGGCAGGATCCACTTCAGCGAACGACCCAACGCACCCGCCTGGTGACAGGTGTTCATGAAGCGCTTGGGAAGACCGAGGATGAACAGAGAGTAATTGGCGGTTTCTAAACGCGTGTCGAAACCGTCGTCCGAGAGTGGTGACACCACGTAATCGCGAGCCTCAGCCAAGAAATCTGGAAGCGGACCTGCCTGCTCGGTTGCGGTTAGGGCCACCAGACGCTCAGCGATGCTTTGGCTTGTAGGATCATTCTCCCGATAGGCCACCGGAATGGCGAGGCTAGAATCTTCCGGAGCGGAGCCACGTTCAAAACGGTTTTCATTCAGGGTGTAAGTTCGAAGTTTACAAATGGGCGCCCCGCCTCCGAGTTTCAACGTTGGGTTGGCCCGTGCGTCGTGACGCACAACCTCCGCCGCAATCTGCTCTCGAATATCGGTGAGAACGCGGGTCTCCCCGTCGGAGGTGGGTAGTGGTACCGAGACGGCGAGGTACAGCTTGTCCCAGGGCAGAGGCTTTACTCGGAACTCGGGGATGCTTGCCGCGTAGTCCACCATGTCGAGGTCGCGAACGAGCATCAGGTCGATCTCATCTCCAAGAAGGTCACGCGGGTCGGCTCCTGGCCTAATGAGGAACCGCAATTCAATGTCGTTCCGCACCTTGCCCGGGTAGTTCACGTTGGCCGCCATCCAGAGATCCATCTTTCCTTCGCGAGAACGATCGATGATCTGTAGAGGGCCAGACCCCACCGGCCATGAGGATTGAACTCCGAAACTGGCGACCGCTAAAGCGGGGTGAGCGAACAATTGTGGCAGGGGCCCACTAGCGTATTTCAGCGTCACGCGAAGGCGACGTCGATCCAAGATGGTGACCGCTTCGGGGTCTAGAAACGTCCACGGGTTCTCCCAAGACTTACCGACGTTACGTGCGTAGGACTCGCGCCAGGATGCCACGACGGCGGCGGCGGTAATGGGCTGCCCATCGCTAAACGCAGCGTTCTCTCGGAGCTGAAAAGTCCAAATTCGGTCATCCGAGCGGAGCGACCAAGCTTCAGCAAGGCCGGGCAGAATCTGCCCGTCGCAATCGATGGTGACCAGCGTTTCGTAGAGCCCCCCAAAAACGAGGGCCTCGGAACTGTTGGTGGGGAACGGGGCGTGGGTTGGATCGACGGTCTCCACCAGAGCCAGGGTGAAGCTGCCCCCACGGTTGGGCGGCGGGTCGAGGAGGGAACAGCGAATACCGGCCGGCTCAGCTACTTGGAGCGTGTCGGCAACGTTCACCGTGTCTTGCGTGGCCGTGGTATCGACTTGTGTGAAGTC
>JABDJR010000447.1 GCA_013003415.1 Candidatus Eiseniibacteriota bacterium
GGGTTGAACCAAGCGTGATAACAACGGTGATTTCGAAGGGCAACCGAAGAAGACGAGAAACCGCCCAAACCATCGGTTTCCAACCACTCAAGCTGAGTAAGGGATCGTCCGTGTTCCGCATAGGAAACAGACAGCCCGTGCGTTCTTTTCTGGTCAGACGAGTTCGGCATGACTAAACTGAGGGCTCCCGTTTCTATCCCCGTCCTTGACGCCCGTCGAGGACAGAACGATGCAAAATCCAGTTGGCCCCGAACCATCAAAAAAGCTACGAACCGGTCCGCTTGGAGAGAACCTGGCTGCGATCTATCTCCAGCTCCAGGGCTACCACATTCTGGAGCAGAACTACCGTGTCGGCCACTTAGAAGTGGATCTTCTTGCCAAAAAGGGCAGCACGCTCATTGTGGTTGAAGTCAAATTGAGGCGTTCCAGTTACTGGGGCAAGCCCCTGGCACACATTTCGGAAAAGAAGAAACGCGACTTGGAAACCGCCGGCCTAACCTATTGGAAACGGCGGAGGGGGCAAGAGAAGGCCATTCGTTTCGACGTGATTGGAATCGAACTAGGCTTAGGTTCGCTCGTTCTTACCCATATTGACCGAGCCTTTTCGGGAACCGGGCGGTATCGTTAGGGCATGCGCATTCAACTACCCCCTCATTTTCAGTTGGGCTTCTTTCCGACGCCCCTGCACGGCGCTCCAAGGTTCAGCGAGGCTTTAGGCGGTCCTGAGGTTCTATTGAAACGGGACGACCAAACGGGTTTGGCTCTTGGGGGAAACAAAACGCGAAAGCTCGAGTTTCTTGTGGCCGACGCGCTTGAGCGGGAAAGCGATGTGCTCCTTACGGCCGGCGCTGCGCAGTCCAACCACTGTCGCCAAACCGCGGCCGCCGCTCGCATGGCGGGCTTGGAGTGTCATCTGGCGTTAGGTGGTGAGGCTCCAGAGAAGGCTCAAGGGAATTTGCTGTTGGACCAACTTCTAGGAGCGACCTTGCATTGGTGTGGCACTCACCGAAAAGGGGAGACGCTTCCGGAAATTGAGGCGCAGCTTCGCGCTCAAGGAAAGAAGCCCTATGTCGTTCCCTATGGCGGTTCGAATGAACTTGGAGCCTTGGGCTTTGCGGTGGCCATTCGTGAATTGGCCAAAGACCTAAAAGACTGGGAGCCCAGGCGAACGCATGTCGTTTTCGCATCCAGCTCGGGAGGCACCCACGCCGGGCTCGAAGTCGGAACGCGATTGTTAGGTCACGAATTCAACTGCATTGGTATCAGCATCGACAAAGAAGAAGATGCCCACGGACCTTTCGAAGAACGCATTGCTGCCTTGGCGGGAAAGACGGCGGCTCTGATCGGCCCCGAAGAAACCTGGCGCGCTGAAGACATCACCTTGCGCAAAGAGTTTCAGGGAGAGGGGTATGGCGTGATTGGGGAACCGGAAAAGGAAGCCATGGAGTTGCTTGCTCAAACCGAAGGGGTGCTACTCGATCCTGTGTATACGGCTCGGGCCGTGGGCGGGTGTATCGCAATGATTCGGGAGGGGGAGTTTAGTTCGGAGGATCGGGTGGTGTTCTGGCACACGGGTGGGGCTCCCGCGATCTTTTCTTATGCCGAATCGCTTAGCTAGCCCGTTTCGTTACTGGCACCGCAAAGATTTTGGGCAAAAAGAAATGGACAGGTGTCCACCCGCCAAAGCCGTGGGTTTTCAATCGGCGGATCCGGATTTAAGGTGGGTTTCAAGCGAGCAACTCAGACAGTGCCGATGTTGTCGACGACGAATCCCGAAAAGCCGTGATAGTCGATCCAGACGATAAAGAAAATGCACTCACCAACTCAGCAGGGGGACATCTGTCCACCTCTGCATGGGTTGTATTGCATGTTGAATGCCAAAATCACAGAACCCATCGGAGTTTGCCATTTCTAGTAAATTCAGGAGCTTGAGCCAGGATGAAACTGCCTAAAACGGTGGTAACTTGACCACCCCGGCGTGAATTTTGCCGGTCAAATTGCATTCATTTTCTCAAATTGCAATGATAGGACCCATGTTCGAAAAGCTTTTTTCCAGCCCCATTGCTGCAGGTGCCTTCCTCCTCGTTCTGCTCTATGCGATCGGGATTTACTACACCCAAAAAGAGCGGGCGAAGGTGAAGCAAAAGCGCGGGGGACGCAAAACCTTCTCTCCCCAGTGGACCCGAGGCAAAGACGGCCGTCGTCGTCGGCGTCCTCATCGCCGCTCCAGTGGGGGATTTAAGCCGCAGTGGAACCGGGATCGGCCAAGATCCGCCGATTCTAAAGATGGTGCATCTTCGGACACGGAGATCGAGCGCAACGACGCGTAAGTCATGTTGCAAGATGCATGCTTACCGGGCTAAATGTTCCCGGTACCGGGTAGTGCCTTCCCGATTTTAACCACCATTCCCTGGTTTCAAATTTCCGTAACAATCGCCCAAAGCCTTATTTTGAAGGGTTTTTGGGCTATTTGGGGCACCCGACGGGAATATGGCCCGGCTCTTGCAAGTATCTATTACCAGAGCGCATGGTGAGGTGGGAATGACCTCCTTGGAGCTGGCACCTCCTTTAGGAAAGCCTGAGCAACTTTCCTCTTCCCGCTGATCCTTATTAAGAAGAGCCCGGATTCGTTCCGGGCTCTTCTTTTTGTTTTGGGGTTCGAGTTTTCTATGAAACTTCGACCGGCTTGCTGAAGGCTAGTCATGTTTGAACCACCGCAACAGTTTTTCCAGGGCAAGTGCAAACGCAAATGCGACCTTCGTGAGATCCTAGCGTTCCACCACCACCTTGCGCGTTTCGACTTTGGAGAACTCCGAGCCTGTAGCTCGCATGCGCGCGAAGTAGACACCGGGCTTTACTTCACGTCCCCAGGTGTCTTGACCGTTCCATCGCAAGGTGTGATTACCCTCCGGATGTTCCGGCTTCATCACTTGCCACACCCGGCGACCTTGAACATCGAAGATGTCCAGCTCAATCATGGCTGCGGTAGGAAGCGCATAGTTGAAAGCGGTCGGGCCCGATGCTGGGTTAGGGGAGGCGCCGGAGAACATGAGTTGCGGCGTTGGTGCGGGATTATTTCCAACACTCGTGACCAGCGTTGGGTTGCAATCGCTGCAGTTTGTTCGAGCCGCATTTCCTCCGTGCATGTTCCAAGAATATTTGGGATCGTTTGCAGGTTCGTTTCCGACGTCGAATACCTCCAAATACCAACCGGAAAAGACCACCAGCTCTAGAGAGCCATCAAGATCGATGTCACCGCAGGCCGGGGTCACATCGACTTGTCCCACCGGAGATCGAGGGTAGCCCGCGGATAGTTCGCCCATATTTCTCCAGGCATGAATCGTTTCCTGGTCCGAAACAAGCAGGCTCCACCCGCCCGTTTGGTGGAACTTGTTAATCAGGGGAGTAGAAATAGGCTCTGGCCCCCCAAAGACTTTGGGATAGCCCATCATGGGTGTTCCGCTGGGGTCTATCCCGTGGAGGACTCCATTCGAGGTCGCATAGGCTAGGTCTTGTTCGGAAGTTCCCACCATTTGTGCCACCGCGACCTGCGTGACTACGCCGCCTCCGGGATCCACTTTGGGCCACCCTGCTTTGCTAACACCCATGTGCTCTAGGAGATGAACTTTTCCGTTGGTTGTCGGCACCGCGATCTCTAATTCCGGGTCGAGATCCATGTTTCCTAGAGAGGGCGTTCCGGAGGCAAAGTCCACCAAGTTGGTTTGAGACTCGATGGATCCGTTGAAGCCAATCACATAAAGGTTCTGGCTCGACGCCACCACGAGTTCATTGGCTCCATCCAGGTCGACATCCCCGATGGCTGCCGCCCCGGCCACCACTCCGGAAACGGTGATGGGGAACCCCGGCATGAGGTCGCCGAGAAAGTTGTAGACCATGACTTTGTTGGCGCTAGTGACCACGATGTCCTGGGGAGAAAACCCTGAGACGGGGCCAATCGAGACGTAGCCGGCGCTTCCGGTGGTGATCGTCACGGGAAAGTTGGCGCGATCCGTACCGTCGGATTTGATGAGGTACAG
>JABDJR010000490.1 GCA_013003415.1 Candidatus Eiseniibacteriota bacterium
CTCCCACCCCGGTGCAGATTGGAACGAAACTCTCCCTCGGGTCCCTGGCGCTTCATGGCCGCAACCACTTTTTCGCCCACAATGAAACACCGAAGGTCCGCTCCGCCCGCTTCCTTAATAAACTCCTGCACCATGATGTTCGCATTCAGACCCATGAAGGCTTGGATCACACTTTCCGCCGCCTTCTTAGTTTCCGCGAGCACAACCCCGATACCCTGGGTGCCTTCCAAAAGCTTAATCACGACCGGGGCTCCGCCAACCTGCGTCATCAAGTCGTCGATGTCGTCGGGATTACGCGCAAACCCGGTCACGGGCATGCCGATGCCTTTGCGGGCCAGAAGCTGAGCCGAACGCAACTTATCCCGAGAGCGGGTGACAGCCACCGACTCGTTTAAAGGAAAGACGTTCATCATCTCGAACTGGCGCAACACGGCGGTGCCGTAGAAGGTGATGGAGGCGCCGATCCGAGGAATAACCGCGTCGAACCCCTCCAGCTTTTTACCTCGGTAGTGAATGCTGGGGTTGTGGGCGGTGATGTTCATGTAGCAGCGAATGACATCGATCACCTGGACCTCATGGCCCTTGGCTTGCGCGGCTTCCACGAGGCGTTTGGTGGAATAGAGATTCTTATTGCGAGACAAGAGGGCGATTCTCATGGGGTTCTTTCCTTCCCGGTTATTTTTTTGTCGTCGATTTCTTAGGTTTCGATTTCTTGGGGGGCTTGCCCTGTATATAGGAGGCTGAGGGATCAACGTAGTACTCGTCACTCAGAGCCGTGCGCCCGAGCAGCATTCTAAATTTCATGGTGTCGCGCGAAGTGAGCGTGAACTCCGCTCGCCATTGCTTTTGCCCAAGCACAATCAGCGATTCTATCACGTACCGCATTTCTTGGTGCCCGCCCGAGTCGGTGACCATGCGCTGGTCTAAAATCGGAGCTTCGCATTGGATCACCAGGTCGTTGTTCCTTTGTTTCGGGTGCATGGAAAAACGCACCCACTCTTTCCCGTCCTTCTCGAAGGGCTCGACCATGAAGGCATGGAGCGCCGAGGTACGAGCCCCCGTGTCTATTTTGGCTTTGATAGCACGAATGCCCAACTCGGGGAGAGAGAGCCATTCCCGCCAGCCCACCAGAAGGTGGTCCGGAATAATGTCGGAGGAGTCATTGTTGTTCATAGTAAGGAGTATCCGCGAATAGGGTCGAAGGGGAAGTCTACTGCGGATGCTACGGACTTACTGCAACAAAAATGAATCAGCCGAGGCTAATCGATGAGCACCACTCTCCCGTTCAAGGTTTTCGTTGTAGTCGTCACCCGGGCCAAGTAGATGCCCGATGGCAACCGATTGCCGGCCATGTCCCGACCGAGCCACTGCCCGCCTGCTCTGCCGGCCAGGAACTCGGAGTTCACGTAAACAAGCCGCCCGGTGACGTCGAAGATCTCAAGTGTCCCGCTTGCGCCCGCCTCCAAACCTTCAAAAGAAACCATCGCTCCAGACCGACTCGGGTTTGGGGTGGCGCGGAGATGGTGCGCCGGAAAAGCCGCGGGAGGAACGGCCAAGGTCGCTCCACCATACTTCGCTAGGAAGGGGGAGCTGAGGAACGTCCCCATTGGGGGGAATACGCCATCGAAAGATGCGCTCGTTTGATAGGTGCCGGTGAGAAAGATTTCTCCGCCGTCGGCCACTGCAACTCCGTAGGCAGCATCGAAGTTTGGCCCCCCGGCTTGAGTGGCGCACTCGAAAGCAGAGAAGTTGCTGAGTTCGAGCAGGAACGCATCCCCAAAACCAGCCTCCGTCAATGCGTAAGGACCGAATTGGGCCGTGCCTCGAAACTCTCCCGTCACGGCCAGAACACCGTTGGACCAATCGACGTCATGACCTCGATCCGTAAACGGTCCTCCGAATCCCTGAATCCCACCCGGGGATCCGTTAGATTTCAACCCAACGAAGAGAACGTCGAGATGACCGGCGCTGGTGATCGTCGTGCCTCCAAAACTCACGGAATCTCGAAAGCTCCCTGTCAGGTAAATGTTCCCGATCGAATCGAAAGTCAATCCATGGGCGATATCGTTATGGGGCCCGCCAACCGGAGTGACCCAATCGAGAGCATGCGTTGCTAAGCTGTACTTGGCAACGAAGGCGTCACTCATGCCGGCGCTTGCAACGTTCGGACCGCCGAAATGAGCGTTGGTGGAGAATTCCCCCGCTAGAAAATAGTCACCGGAAGCATTGCACTCCAAATCATGGCCAATGCCGTTGGCGTCACTTCCGATCTGAAACCTGGCGATCGTATTGCCGGTTGCACCATCCAGCTCAACCACGAAGGCATCTGTATCACCGGCCGCGACCAACGGAGCGCCCAGCCCGAAGGACACGCTGTCTTCAAACTCACCGGTGACCAGCACCGTGCCCGAGGGTGTCGCGACGATTGCGTTTCCAAAATCGACTCCCGGGCTCCCGAAGGTCCGCGACCATTCGAAGTTTCCGAAGGGATCGAAGGCGAGAACGAGGATGTCCAGGAAGCCTTCGCTCACCCGGAGCCCGTCCCCAAAGTCCGCATCGTAACTGCTCATGTAACCGGTCACGTAGATCCGGCCCGAGGGGTCGATGTCGATGTCGATGATTTCTTCCACACCACTTCCGCCTCCGGTTGCTACCCATTGATAGTCGCCATTGGGAGTGTGCTTAACCAGAAAGAAGTCTCCAAACGGATCGCTCACCTGATCGGGGCCGCCAAAACTTAGGGTGTCCATGAAGGCGCCTCCCACATACACGTTTCCAAAGCTATCTAGGGCGACATCTTTGGCCTCGCATCGGCTGGAGT
>JABDJR010000501.1 GCA_013003415.1 Candidatus Eiseniibacteriota bacterium
CATTGACACCTTGCCGTCCTACTTCGCGACCCCCGAGATTCGCATCGATTGTTCCGACGACAAGAAATTCGATGTCGTTGCTGCCGTCCTTAGGAAATACCAAGAAACCCATGAAGTCTCCGACGTCGACGGGGCCCGGATCGACTATGCCGACGGCTGGGGATTGGTCCGCGCCTCCAACACCCAGCCGGTTTTGGTCCTTCGCGCCGAAGGCGAAACAGAGGCCGCGCGAGACCGGATTGAGACAGAGCTTCGTGAAGGTCTTCGGGCTTTAGGTGTGACCGCCTAGGTGAATTCATGGCTCCCCGAGTGCCCGGCCGTGTTCTGCCCCAATCCTTCTACTCCAGAAACACCCTCAAAGTGGCTCGGAGCCTGCTCGGCTGCACTTTAGTCCGCCGCATCGGTAAAACCTGGCTTTGGGGGAGGATCGTTGAAACCGAGGCTTATCGAGGGGAGGATGACCCCGCCTGCCACGCCGCCGCAGGCCGAACTCCCCGAACCGCCCTCATGTACGGACCTCCGGGGCGGGCCTATGTTTATTTCAATTACGGCATGCATCATCTTCTGAACGTGGTTACGGAAAAGGAAGGGTATCCGGCCGCGGTTCTGATTCGAGCCCTGGAGCCCTTGGGGGGGCTCTCGGAGATGGCAGCTTTCCGAAAACGCGAAAGGGACCTTTGCCGAGGGCCCGTGCGCCTCTGCCAGGCTTTGGCCATCACTCTGGCTGAAAACGGGGCTCGATTTCGGGGGGGGCCCCTCTGGATTCGTGAGTCGGTGGACACGAGTAACCCCGTGTCGGTCGGACCCCGGATAGGAATCAGCAAGGGAACCGAGCGTCCCTGGCGCTTTTGGATTACAGACTCCGCCTATGTCAGCGGATAGCCTAGGAATTGGGAAACCCTTGGCCTACCAAAACTTGACAAGCTGAGAGGCCAGGTATAGCCTTCTTCCACTAATGGGCTTCACAGGCAATCGCTTACGACAGTTTTCCCTAACTCCCCTTCTCAGCACCTAGTCGTTTCTGATAACCCTAGGATTTTTAAATTCATCGGGCTTCGTTAAACTAGGTGGGATTTCGTCACCGTGTCAAAACCCTTGCTTGGCATAACTGAGGACTTTTCTTTATGAAACGCCGTAGCATTCTCCTTTTGGGGATCGTTCTTTGTGTTGGAGTCCAAGGACTCTACTTCGGTTGCAGCGAAAAGCTGTGGGAACCGGGCGATCTCGATGATTTTGCAACTCTAACGGTGAAGTATGTTCATCCTGGAGTTACCGCAAGTCCTTGCGACGACTTGCTTCCCCTTATTGACGGACTTGGGCAAGAACAGGAGTGGAACTCGGCCGAACCGCTCTTCGTGCAGATGTCCGGAGCCAACGGAAACGGGGGAGAGGACTACTTCCTTGAACTTCGTGCCCTTTGGGAAGACGGCTCCCGGTTTGGCACCGAAACCGGTGTAGATCGCCTATACCTGATGGTTCGCTATCAGGACAACGATCTTGATCGCGATGCTGATATGCTGGCCTACGGCAGCATTGCGCCCACGGGCGACATCATTCCGAGCCCGATCCCAGTTTCTTCCGACGGTGTTTGCGACCCAGTTTTGATCAGCAATGATTCCTGGTCCCGTGTAAACGCCAATGGCCGTGAAGATCAAGTCATGATCACCATGGCTGACGCGGCCTCCGAAAACCCAAGCGATCTTGTCGCGGCCAACCGTGCCCTTCTTAACAGCGTAGGTTTTGAGGCTCAAGAAGGAACCAGCATTCCGGGCGAGAACCTCGATGTTTGGATTTGGAGAGCGTCTCGGACGAACTTGCACCCGGTTCCGCAAGTGGCCAACTGGGCAACCTACGATCCCACATTCGAAACCGACCCTCTCGAGGGCGAGCTTTCCGTTCCCGAGCCCGTTTTCTCTCGATTCGATCGTGAGTGCGGGTTCTTTGAAGACTTGTTTGTCGATGGTTCCGGACGCTTGGTGATCGATAAGGGCAAACTGCCCTACATTAAGAACTTTGCTCCCGGCGGTACGGTTCCGATTCGTATTACCCACAACCCGCGCTGCGCGCGTGGGGGCGACGACAACATGGGTATGGGTGAAGATCCCTGCGCCAACGATATCGTCAACGGTGATCTCCCAGCCGATCTGGCGCTCTGGTACGACGATGCTCGGCTCTTCGGTGTATGCGACACCATCTCGGTTTCGCGTCTGGGAAGCCAACAGTTTGTGTGGAGCAAGGGTCTGCTTCCCGGCGAATTTGACAAGATTCCAGGTTGGGGCATTCAGACCCCCACCGAGAGCGCCCGCGACGTCCGTGGAAGCGGCGGGTATGACGAAGCTCAGACCAAAGGGTTCTCCGTCCGCACCGTCGAATTCATGCGTGAGCTAAACACCGGTAACGGCGACGATATCGAAATCATTCCTGGAAAGCTCTACCGCATGGTTATTGGTGTCTTTGATGCTTCGGGTACCACGGGTAGTGGTTCCCAGGAGATCCAACTTATTTTTGAATTGCCTTCCCCGCCGCAACGTCAGGTCCGGGACCGTTGCTAGGAGAAAAACTCGTGATCGATTTCAGAAATAGAACGTTTTTGAAAAGCCTCGGTGTTGTTCTTGTTGCAGCTTCCGCAGTGTCGGTCATGGCGCTGCCTGCTTCGGCTCAACAATTGTCCGCGGAAAGACTCTTTCTTCTTGCGCCTCAGGTTACCTCCGGATCCGGAACCATTCGCCTAGACGGTATGGGTGGGTTTGAGACCGCTGTCCCCGACGAAAACCTCGAGATCTCCATGTGGGACTTCGGCAACAACCCGGCCGGGTTCAGTCAAGATCGCGACTCCTGGAACCTGGAGTTTCGTTACGGACACGCTGAATTCGCCGAGCGCGATCGTCGACTTTCCGGGAACGATCTCTCGATCAACGACGGAACCGTCCGAGGTGGGTTCTACAGTCGCGACAAGATTGGTGTTGGTGCCCAACTCGACTACGCAGAAGTTTCTACAAACAGCTTCAGCCGCGTGGCCGATTCGTTCCGCCTTTCCGGTTTCCGCGTCGATGGAAATACCTATTTGTCCGAAAAGCTAAGCCTAGGGGCTCGTATCGGGCTTTCGGCAGAGAACCAAGAAGAGTTCTCTTCCTCTGTATACCGCATCAATCACGACAACACCTCCTTGCGCGGTGGCTTGGGTGTGAGCTATGACCTTGTCGAGGGAGTCAAAGTTGGGGCTCGCGGAGAACTTATAGGCACCACGGTTGATGGTCAGAGCCGTGGCCCGTTCCATACCGACAACTTTGACTGGAGTCGGCCGGGGGGCTTGGTGGCGGTGCACGGGTTCTTATCCCGGGGTCGTCTGCAGGGAGGGGTGGATTTCACCAACCAGGAAATCAATGGGGAAGAGTCGGTTCGGATCAGCTGGTCCGAGCGCTTTATCTTTAACCCGACGCCCGATGAGCTTTCTACGAACCTCGATACGTTTACCGAAAAGCGAACCAATGAGCAGCTTCGGACGCGGTGGCGGTTGTCGATCAACCCCAGACTGTCCGTGTCTTTGGCCACCCAAAACG
>JABDJR010000515.1 GCA_013003415.1 Candidatus Eiseniibacteriota bacterium
GGGCAAGGGCTGGAACCAAGGTAAGAAAGACCGCCAGCGTCTTTCTGTCTTTGTGGCGAAAGGCATGGATGATGGCGGGAAGGCTCAGGATCCAAAGGCCAATGAGGGGAATCTGAAGATCAATCGCGCGGCTGGAAAAGAAACCCAAGCTGAGCGCCCCTGAATCTCGGGACCCGACCACCGCCCACACGTAGGGAGCGGCGATCGCCACCACCAGAAGCGCCTGCAGAACGGCTTTGAGAAGTTGGTTTCGCGACGCCAGTTTGAGGAGTGTCGAGAAGAAAGCGAGCGCGCACCGTCCCACCAAAATCAAAAGACCAATCGCCATGTGTGTTCCCAAACAACTCAACAACAACAGCGTTTGCAAAAACCAATCTCGGTTGCGCTTAGGATAAAAAGACAGAGCGATCACCCCGGAACCCAAACTAAAGGGCAGAGCGTTTGAGATGGCAACTTTGGTAAAGGTCGCGACCAACCGTGGGTCTTCGGGCGAGAGAATAGGAAATAGAGCCGACACGCCGCTCGCGTGAATTAGATTCCAGTTGAGATCCGGGTGTTGAGCCTGAGCTTGCAGTAAGCGCATCCAACCCTGCGGACTTAAACCGAAGGCAACGAGAATCAAAGTTAGAGCTCGGCTACGGGCGTCCATGCCAAGGCGTTCGCCCCACCGCCACAAACCCCAAAGCAACAACACAACCGCTTGGCCATTGAAGAGAGATAGAACCCAGTCTGCAGAAAGACGAGTGACGTCGGTGACCACGGCCAGAATGACGTGGAAGAACCAAAAGTAGGGGAGACTCTCGCCGGCTAAGAACGGATTCTCGGGAGGCACGCCGGTGAGCAACACACTATGGATAACGGGAATGTGAAGGCGTGCATCGTCGCGCAGGCGAAGCGCTTCCTGAAATAGGGAAGGGATCAGTGCGATAACCACCAAACCCAAACCTAAAAAGAGAACCCCAACCTGTCCTCGCGAAGGGCGCCAATCTTCGGGTTCTCTCCGGACGCATTGAAACGCCGCCGCTGCCGAGAGCAGTACGAGGAGAGGTTTCAGCGGAAGACCTAAACCCCAGCAAACCGATGCCAGAACGCCAATAAGCAGAGGCGACAAGGCGAGAGGAAGAAAGGTTAACTCCGCGAGCGTGGGCCTCTTCTCCAAAAGCAAGGTTCCGGGAAGCCAGAGTAAACCCGCCCAGACCAAGGGAGCCAAGAGGCTGGGAACGCCCGAAATCACGGCCCAAATCGTAACTAAGCAGGTTATGATGGCTAAGATACCTAGGGGTCTCATTTGAGTTGCAAGCATAATGCTTAGGGCATTGGATTGGGAGTGGGCTATCGCTTTGAATCTGCGAAGAGTTCTCTTATCAAGCTTGATGTTTTCGCTTGCCTTGTCTCTGAGTTTCTTCGCTTGTAGCCCGTCTCAGCAAAAACCATCCGTTCTGTTTGTGATGCTGGACACGCTTCGTCTCGACTACCTCGGCTTTGGCGGCTACCCCGGACCGGTCTCGCCCCAGCTCGATGCTTTCGCCAAAGACTCCCACCTTTTTCTCCGCTGCTATAGCCAAGCGCCCTGGACCAAACCTTCGGTCGCCTCGGCCATGACGTCTTTGTATCCAACCGGTCACGGGCTAACCAACCATGAAGGGCTCATGTGGAGTTCTGGTGCGGAAGAGCAACTCAAAGGGGTGCTCAGTGCTGAAGCCAATACGCTTGCCGAAACCTTCTTAGGAAACGGGTATGAGACCGCAGCCGTAGTGAGTAATCCTTGGATCACCAAAGAGTATGGTTTCGATCAGGGGTTCGAAAGTTGGGAACAAGTGGTTCAAGAATCCCCCGCCGCTTCTCTGTTAGACCGAGCAAGAAAATGGTTGGGCAAGAGGCCTCGCGACCGTCCTTTCTTCATGTACTTGCACCTAATGGATGTGCACGGACCTTACAACGCCCCCGATTCCTGCTATGCCCAAGTTCAGCTTCCGGAAACCGAATACAACCTAAGATCGGTCAACTTAGAGAGAGTGCCCGAGTACTTGCGACAGGTTCCTTGGTTGGAGGATAAAGGCGACCACATTGGGGAGTGGAAGTCCCGCTATGCGGCGGGTGTTCGCTACGTGGACGCCGAGTTGGGACGCTTCCTAACTGAATTAGGCGAGAGCGGCGACCTCGACAACATGATTGTGGTGATTGGTTCCGATCATGGCGAGTCTCTGGCCGAACACAACTTTTGGGGACACGGCTATGGTCTCTACGATCATCAGATTCGTGTGCCGCTGATCCTTCGTTTACCGGAGACCGAGGAGCAACGTAGCGGCGTTCACCAAGACATCGTGCGGGTGGTGGATATTTTCCCCACCATCCTTCACTACGCGGGTATCCCTGCCCCCGATGGCCTTGATGGTGCAAACTTGGGAGAAGCCTTAGAGGGCGCGGGGGAGTTACCCGGGGTGAGCTACGCTCATGCCACGCTCGAACGGCCGGCTCAAGCTTCCATTTGCGTCGACCGCTACAAGCT
>JABDJR010000570.1 GCA_013003415.1 Candidatus Eiseniibacteriota bacterium
GCGATAGTCTCGAGGCGCGGTGGGAATCCGGGTGGGTTTCGTCCCTTTTGAGATCAGGGCATAACGCTCGTCATCGGTAGTCGGATCACCCCGGGCCCCTTCCCGGCTGAACCAGTCAATGGTCGAGAGCCCAACCTGCTGAGGTGCGGTGATCCCCGTGTCGTCCGTGGTGTGCCCCAGAAACAAGCTTCCAAAGTAACCGGGGGCATCGCCTCCATTCACTTGATTGCCGTCATCCGGTTGGTCCCACATATAGGCGGTGTCGATTTGCAGACGCTCCGCCGCGCAGGCTCCCCCACTTCCCCCGTCCCCACGAACCACCGTGGTATCAATGCGGGCCCAACCAAAACGATCATCGTCTGGATAACCGGGGGCCCCTTTGGGCCCGATATCCGAGTCCGAAAAAAAGGCCAGATACACTTTGCGGAGCCTCTGTTCACCATGGTTGATGACTTCAAAGTCAAACCCAACGAACTGGTTGATACCTTCGGCCGACCATTGAAAGGAGCGCTGGCGCACCGTGATGTTTAGTGGGCTGTGTTCAGGGTAGTTCGCAATCGCCTCGGGGGTGTCGTCCCGATACTCACAGGAAAACATCTGCTGCCCAATGGCCTCGTAGTCCTCATCGATTCGACCGTCCCCGTCATCATCAAGTCCGTTGTGAAACTCCTCGTCAACAAGCCCATCCCCATCGTCATCGGCGGTCTCGGTGTTCTCAGCGCCAAGACGAATCCCGTTGCGTATGCCTTCAAAGGACTCGTAGATCGTGGCGATGGGATCAATGGCGGGTAAGAATTCATAGGTGCGGGTGTCTGAACTGGAGACATGGGGGTTGGAGTCCCCCCCAATGGCCCCCACCCAAAGGCCGGAGCTGTAGAGATACTCGTTCCCATCCCATCCAGCGGAGAACTCTTGATTCTCCGGATTCCCAATCAGGCCAAGATTTGTGACTTGAAGGGTGAGGAGGCCCGCATTGTGAATGAAGAGATAGGGATCCCGGTTGGCATAGATCGCGCCAGGAAGCACCCCGGTCGCGATGGCCTGGTCGGCCGGGCGACCGTAAGCGGCCATGGGAACGAAACCGAACTCCGTAGCCAGAACAAAAAAAACCAAGACGCATAAGACGTACCCCTTAGTCATAGATCCCCCCTTAGTGGATAGCCCAAACTTGGCAGCTTGGTTTCCCGAGGGGGTCGGGGGGGTTCTGTGCTGGTTTCTAGTAGTTAATGAAGTCCGATTTGTAGCGCATCACAAAGTGGCCGGTTCCCGTTTCATCGATAAAGATAAACCGAAGGCCAGTGACACTGGTAGAAAACTCACGATCCGGAAACAGCGGATGGCCTTGGGTGGTGTAGACCCACTCTTCGAAAGGTCGAACGTCCACGTCATCGGCCTGGGCCAGGTTTTGGGCGAAGATACTCTCATCTTCGAGATCGTCCACCATCTCGCTCACCTGACGGTCTTGAGTGGGCATGACTTCGCGAGTCACCTCGTCGGGAGCCCCAAAACGCACATAGATGCGCCCACGATCGGTCACCATTCCTTTCCGCCCAAAGGCGGAGAAGTGCGTGTTGGCATAGGCGACGCGTTTGTCAAACTCGATTCTGAGTTCGTTGTACCGCGTGTCTGGCGTGGGATCATACTTGTTCCAAAACTGTCCCAGGTACACTTCCCGGTCGGCGGCCGACATATCTTTAAACCGATCAAACTCTTTTTCCTCGAACAGCACTCGAGCCTGATCGAGAACGTCTTCCTCGGTGGTTGCCCAAGACTCGTTTCCCCAGACCACACCGAAGTGCCGCGAGTGAGTTACTTCGCGTCCGGTGGTGAATTGGCGCACATCGATTTTCATGTCGTATTCGCCCGAGGGAAGATCTTGCACATCGAACCGAACAAACTTGCCAAAGGTCTTGTCTCCGATGATGACTGTGTCTCGGCTCACTTGGACCAAGGTTCCGTTGGGATCGATGAGCTGGTGTTCAAGAATGTAGGGCAACCCCGCTTGCGCGGCTTCACCCTCAGAATTGTCGTAGACCTCGTAGTAGACCGATACGACGTTCTGCAGAAGACCAAAGGTACGCCCCGCGTTCGGAACCACGTTCAGACCATTCTTTGCGAAGGCGCTTCCCGCGCTCTCCTTTTCCACACTCCAGGCAAACTGGATGTCGCTGATGCACAATTCGCAATCTTCGGTGAAAGGCGGTGGCGTGAGCAGCGCTTCGGTGGTGCCGTTCTTGCGCTTACCGGTGAAGGCATACAGAAGGCCTCTCTTCCGCGCGTTGCTGTCCTGAATCTCAATCTTGACGCGACGGGTTCTAGGGTCGACTTGCTCGCGAAGCAAGAGCAACTGAGCGTGATCCGCGGATAGCGATTGCTCCTCGGTGGACACCGCGAACTCAAACTGGCGGCTTGCCTCCCCCACCTTGTCCTCGTTCTCATCTTGGAATTCGAGCTTCACAAACGCGCGACCTACGAAGAGACCATCCTCATCTTTGAAGGTGAGCTGATTGTTGGTGATTCGAAAGTAGAACTCTTGAATGGCACGGCCATCCGGATCCTGGAACCCGGCGTGGTCGACCTGGAACCAAATGTCACCCAAACTCGCGGCCGGAAACTCATGAATGGCTAAAGCCGGGGAACTCAGAAAAACCCCTAACAGGCAGGCCATAACGGCCTTCATCGGGAGTGATTTTCCTTGGTTCTTCATAACTAAGCTCTCTTTCTTTCCAAAACAAACGGGTAGCTGGATTACCCAGCTACCCGTTCAAGATTCTTCAGCGCGGTGGCCTCAGGACGTATTTGCCCTGATTAGAATCCAATCTCCAGAGAGAACCGGTGTGCACCGGCAAGATCCGACAGATCCGTGTAGGAATAGTCGAACCGTGTCTCTGCTGAGATCGAAGTCGGGAACTGGACACCAACCCCGCCGGTAACTCCTTCGGCATCGTATCCGAAGTTCATACCGCCCCGTAGGAAAAAGAAATCCTTGAATCGATACTCACCGCCCCAATTCAACCGCTCCGCATTATCCGGAGGATGGCTAAATTCGGCCGAGGTGACCACCCGATGCTCTAGCGAGTTCAACACGTTGATTGAGGCACCAACTCGGAACAGAATCGGGAGTTTTGCGGCCTGAGTATCTTCGACATAGGAAAGTTCACCCGCACCCATATTCTGGATCGACATACCGATCTTCAGGGAGCGGAAGCCTGTGTCATAAAGCGTACCCACATCGAAAGACAGTACGTTCGAGGATAGGTCATCGAGACCAGCGTGCACCACGCTGCCCGTCACACCTACCGAGAACTTATCTGTGAGCGAACGAGCGTAGGTCAAACCAAACGCCGAATAGCCCGCATCAAAGAAAGTACCATCTCCATCTGGTCGGAAGACTGTGGTTCGTTTCAGATCATCCATATACAGGGAGCGCGCGTTGAACGCGAGCATACCCGGTAGGAAACCCAAACTGAACACATAGGTTCCTTGCGTCAGGTTGACGTCGGCCACCCAGTTAAGGTGGTTCACGGATAGGGTCGTACCCTGCAGTCGCGCGATTCCAGCCGGGTTCCAGAAGACGGAGGTTGCATCATCTGCAACCGCAACGAACGCACCGCCCATGGCAGTGGCTCGAGCCCCGATCGGCATTTTCAAAAATTGCCCATCGTAGGTTCCGACTTTCTCAAAGAACTCGGCGGATTCGGCTCCGTTAGGAGCGTAGACCCCACCCGGTATCAGCAATGCCAGCGTCAACGCTAAGATCAATCGTCTCACGTCAAGACACCTCCAATTTCACTCTCTCCCCGGCGGGGTCAGCGAATAATCACGAAACGACCACGACAAATCTCGTTGGCGGACTCTACCGAATAAAGGTAAATCCCGCTAACAACATTTTGGCCATTTCGCGTAATCAAGTTCCAGAAGCAGGTACCATTCCCACCTCTTCCATCGTGCTCTAAAGTCTGAACCAAGTCTCCCGCCAACGTATAAATACGCAAGGTGGCAAGCTCGTTCGGAAGATCGCGGAAAGCGATCTTTGTTCCAGTCGGATCTTGCTCACTTGGGATGAGATCCCAGGAAGCGCGCCCGCGGTAAGGGTTCGGCACAACTGCGATCTTCTCGCAATCGATAGCCCCCTCCTGAGCGACCCATTGGGCAATCACGGCCTCGGTCTCGGTAGCGGCCGGAAGCCCACCTAGCTCAACCGTCTCAACCTCACCCGTAGTGGGATTGATTCGGGTTGTTACACCAAACGCGGTCACCGCATAGAACAGGACCTTACCGTTGATGATTCCATCTCGATCCACGTACTGATAGCGACCGATAGGATAGATATCCTTCGGTGGCACATCTTCAGTTTGGCCGGTCGATTCGATTTCACGAATCGTGGCTTCACTAATGTGGCTCGGTGATTGGAAACCCAGGCCATCCTTGGGATTCTTGCGGAATTCGGCAATCAGCATCCACTCTTCGGGAGCGGGGCCGATCGAACCTTCGGGGCGTTGCCAGTTATCGACACGCCACACGCGATAGCCCTCAAAGAGGTCTTCGCCACTAATGGGATCGACTCGTAACTCAGAGGAGTTGTCCCACTGAAGAATGACTTCGCGGTCGCCAGCCGGGCTGACGTACGCCGACAAGGTCGGGTTCAACAGAGGATCGAGAGTCGGATCGGTGTTTGAATTCGGGGGCGGAGGTGCGGTTGTACCTACCCACTGGATGAGGGTCTCTTTACCCTCAATACCGGTGCAGGGGTTACAGTCCGCGTCGACCCACTTACATTCAAAAGAACGGTGAGGAGGATCGGTGACCATCAGCGTGTCACAAGGATCGTCCCAAACAATTTCATCGCCGGGCTCAAGAGCTCGCAAGCAACGCTCAAGGC
>JABDJR010000581.1 GCA_013003415.1 Candidatus Eiseniibacteriota bacterium
GCGATAGCTTGGTCGGGGCTGCGGTTCGAGGAACGCAAGAAGTTCGCGCGGCGGTGATTGCTTCCACCCTCACCTCGATTGCCGTGTTCTTCCCCATGATCTTCGTCGAAGGAGTGGCCGGTCAGGCGTTTGGCGATCTTGGTCTTGCAGTGGTGGTCTCTCTTCTTGCTTCTCTCGCGGTCGCGGTCTACTTCATTCCCATGCTTGCGAGCCGGGAAAAGATCGAAACCATCGCTTCCGACGGGTCCGTCGACTGGATGCATTTCAATTCCATCCGCGGATTGAAAGAGGCTTGGTCCGGTTCTCGTCTTTGGAAGAAGCTCATTATTCTTCCGCCTCTCTATTGGATCCTTCGCTTTGTGATGCTTTTCCTAATGGAGTTTATAGGAAAGCTCGGATTAGTTGTTTTCATCGGGACGGTTTGGTTTGTGACCAAGCCGGTGAAGGTTGTGGTCGGAGGTCTCTTGGGAGCGCTCCTGTACGTCCCGGTTCGGGGGGGCGCGTTCATATTCAAGGGGCTCCCCAACGCCTATCGCAAGTTCTTGGGGTGGTCTCTGCGCCAACCGGGGGCCGTTGCCATGGGGGCCATCTTGGTGGTGGCGGTTACGGCCTGGGTGGCAACCAACCTTCAAAGCGAGCTTTTGCCTGAGGTCAAGCAGGGGGAGTTTACGGTTGAGGCCCAGCTACCGGTGGGAACGCCGCTTGAGGAAACCGATAGCGTTATGTCTCTCATCGAGAAGAGACTTCAGGACAAGAAATCCCTGGAGTCCCTCCTCGTTAGCGTGGGCTATGACCCGGTTCAGTCCCAACGATCCGATGAAGGCGAACACACAACCGCCTTCAAAGTGCTCGTCGATGAAGCGGCCAATGAAGCGCAGCTTGTCAAAGATGTACGTGCTGAGTTTCAGGGCATTCCCGATCTTCAGTCCCGGGTGGTTAAGCCGGTGCTTTTCAGTTCCAAAACTCCCATCGAAGTAGAGATTCACGCCGAAGATCTCGTACTTTTGAAGAAACTCACCGATGAGGCGACTCAGGCTCTCTCTGAAATGGATGAGCTGGCGGATGTTTCCAGCACCCTTCAGCGGGGGGCTCCGGAGATCCAGGTTATTTATGATCGCGAACGTTTGTCACGGTACGGGCTCAACATCCAATCGGTAGCTCGATTGGTTCGTGACAAGGTTCAGGGATTTGAAGCCACCCGGTTCAATCTCCTCGATCGAACTATCCCCGTGGTGGTTCGTTTGGAAGAACCGGATCGTCGTTCGGTTAGCGATGTCCGAGACATGATCGTTAATCCCGGTGGGGAGCGTCCCGTTCCCCTCAGTGCAGTTGCCAATATTCAGCTGGGCGAAGCCCCAAGCGAGATCCGACGCTCGGACGGAAAGCGCGTGGGGCTTATTCGAGCCAACCTTGCCTCTGGCTCTTTGAGTGAGGCGGTGGCTGGCATCGAAAGAACCCTCCAGAGCTCGGTCAACTTCCCCATGTCCACGACCTACTTCGTTAGCGGTCAGAACGAAGAGTGGGAACGAAGCAAGGGAAGCTTGTATCTCGCTTTGGGACTCAGCGTATTTCTGGTGTATGTGATCATGGCGATTCAATTTGAGTCGCTCTTACATCCACTTATTATCATGGTGACCATCCCCCTCGCCTTTGTAGGAACGATATTCTTACTTTGGCTTACCCAAACTCCGGTTTCGGTCGTGGTATTCTTGGGTATGATCATGTTGGCGGGGATTGTTGTGAACAATGCCATCGTGCTTGTCGACTACATCAATCAACTCCGGCGTCGTGGACTGCCTCGCGAGGAAGCCATCATTACGGCGGGTTCCGTTCGCTTGCGTCCGATCCTCATGACGACGGCCACCACGGTCCTAGGCTTAACCCCCATGGCTCTAGGTTTTGGCGACGGTGCCGAGATCCGAACTCCAATGGCCCTTGCTGTGATCAGCGGACTCATTGTTTCAACGGTGTTGACCCTTATTGTGATTCCCACCGTGTACTCCGTTGCCGATCGCGTTGTAAGCAAACTGTTTCGGCGTCCAGCCGACGTCGTTGAGGGTGAATTCCAACCGGTGGAGACTCAGTCATGAGACAACTCGCAGCCTTTTCTCTGAAGCGTCGGATCACGGTTTTGGTTCTCCTGGCCACCGCGCTTGTGATTGGGGCTGTGTCCACGGCATCGGTTCCGGTGGAGTTGTTTCCGCAGGGCTTTGAGAGTCCTTTTCTATCGCTCTTTATTCCTTGGCGTGATGCCCCGCCGCAAGAGGTCCTTGAGAAGATTGTCGAGCCGCTTGAAGAAGAATTGAGCACGGTCAGAGGGGTGGAACGCATCACTTCGGTGGCCCGCACCGGGCGCGCAAGATTCTTTGTGCGCTTTAAGCAGGGCACCGACATGGATGTGGCCTACCGCGAGGTCCGCGACCGGATTGAACGGGCCCGTCGGATCTTTCCTGCCGACGTCGATCGCGTATTCACGTTCAAAGATGACGCCTCGGGTATCCCCGTCTTTGTGATGGGGGTTGCGGTTGATCCCACAATTCTCGACAGCTACAACCTCATTCAGAAGTCGATTGTGTTGCCCCTGGAACGGATCGATGGGGTGGCTTCGGTTCAGGTGAACGGCCTTGAAGAAAAAGAGATCCTGATCGAACTGGATCGAGACAGAGCCGAGGCGAGCAATCTTAATATTTACGCCATCGCCCAAGACCTGGGCTCCGACAACTTCACCATGGCCAGCGGGAAGGTGCGCGAGGGCTCCAAGAAGCTTCTTCTACGATCCATGGCTCGTTACGAGAACTTAGAAGCACTCCGGAATCGATTGGTGGGTCCCGGTGTTCGGCTGAAAGACATTGCTAAGATCACCTATGAAGAGGCGGACAAAGACTAT
>JABDJR010000590.1 GCA_013003415.1 Candidatus Eiseniibacteriota bacterium
GGAATGAGACGGGCCAGACTTCGCAAACGTGGGTTGTAGGTGAATCGGCGAACATCGTCGGCTTGCTCCACCAAACAAGGCTCCCCCATGTACTTGGACTGTTGTACCACCTGAATGGCGCCCGCCCGGCCCACAATCACGATCATGGCAATCCCCAAGACAGCCCCAATGCGATTCAGGGCGGGACGAAAGATCTGAACCGACCGCACAAGGCCGGGTGATGCCGAGACCGATAGCAGGAGCCCAACGGTGGCAAGATTGATCAGCATGGACGTACGCCCGTAGCTCAGAAATGGCGTCACCACCCCCGACAAAGGCATGAGCCCCAGAACACCACCGGCGATGATGCAGAACTGAATGGCCAACAAAAGCGTCAGCCCGGTGGCCAGAAAAAAAGAAAACGGACCTTTGGCGGTGCGGCACGCTTTGAACAAGCGGTACAAAAGCGCCGAGAACAACAGGGTCACCACAAGAAAACCAAACCAACCCAGCTCTTCGCCAATGGCCACCAGGACCATGTCCGTATGCGCAGCCGGAACAATTTCGGGTGAACCGCGGCCAATGCCGACTCCCGTGAGACCGCCGGAGGACAAAGACCACCAGGCCTTGGCCAGGTGATCACCAAGAGAGGATGATGATTGCCAAGGAGAGAGCCACATGCCGACTCGAGAACTCACGGTGGCCGGAAAGCGTAAGGCGTAACCCAAGCCGAAAGCCGCGACAATGGCCCCCAACCCCAAGACGAGCATCGTAAAACGTCCGCGGGCGACACCGTAAAGCAGGAAAAAGACCAAGGAAAGCGTCAGAGCCGGACCTAAATCGCGCTGCATGAAAAAGAACGTCAAGATCACCAGAACGGCTAAGACCGGGGGGAGGAAGTACTCCAACCGCGGAAGGGAAAGCCAATGGAAGCGATTCAGGGCCGAGACGCGTTGCTCCCGAATCTCTCGCAGAAACTCCCAGCGATCGGCAAAGTAGGCAGCGAAGAACAAGGTTGCTAACACCTTGATCAACTCGATGGGCTGGAATCCAAAGAGGTTTACTTTCGCGTCACTCTGACCGGGTCCGCTCCCCAAGGTAACAAGAAGGAGGGCCAAACCGATGGCGGCGGCAAAAGCCACTCCCCCGCTTTTTCGTACCGCTCTCATCTCAAGATTGAACTGGCTTCCCACGGCAAGAAGGCCCAGACCGGCCATAACACCCCAGGCAAATCGCGTAAGACGAAGTTGATCTTGGAGCGGGTCTTGAAGGCCGGTCGTGACTAGAAAGCCGATACCACAGAGGGACAGCAAGAGCGGCAAGATCCAAGAGTCCCCCTCGAATCCTCGAACCACCCACAACAGGTGAACCAGAAGAAATGCGCCGACGAGCCCAAGGAACGAAAGCCAGAACGTCGATCGAAACTCACCGACCGAACGCACCATGCCACGCATGGAAACATCTCGAAGTTCGCTTGCACTGAGAAGAGCAAGGCTCTCAATGGCGTTGGCGTCTTTGGGCTTGGCTTGTCGCGCCACTCGGAGTCGGTTTTGGTACCCGGCCAGGCCGGAGTTCTGGTCGATTTCAAGAACAGAAACTTGCAGACGGCCCAGAGCATTTAGATTTTCGTAAGCACCGTGTTCCATGCGGTGTTGCCGAGCCTGGCGTGCCGCGAAATTTCGGTCTTCCGGGGTGGGGAGTGAAGCGAAAAGCGGCAGCCATTGGGAAACAGAGTCGGCCTCATTGATGTGCACGAGACCGGTTTGATTTCCATAAGGTTCAAGACTACGACGCTGCGTCATGAAGGCGCCAAGAATAAGAACGAGAGTCACTACGCCTAGAAGCCCCAGCTCAAGCGGTCGCATGCGAGCACGCGGTGAGGGTGCGCGGCTAGCTCCCCGTTTTTGTTGGCGCTGTTCATAGGTACTTCGTGTCACGGTCATGACGGCTTTACTCTCCCCCTCAATGCAACCTCGCCATCGCTTCTTCGATTTCCTTTTGAAGGTTTCGAGCGTCTCGTTGGTTTTTCTTCGCTTGAGCGAAGTCTAGAATCGGCTGGTAATGACCTTGGGCCTGAATGGCGGTTCGCCAGGCCTTGTCGAACAATCTTTGCGCGTCAATTCCTTTGGTACGTTTAGCCGATGCGTGCAGGCTATGGGCTTCCGCAAGGTAGGCATCGGCTAGCTGGGCCTTTTCTCGTTTGCCGCGCTGATAGCCGCGCATTTCTAGATCTTCAAGGGCTTGCTCAAGTTTCTTAACGTCCCGACTCTCGTAGGCGTAAATCCGGGAGAGACCAAGAAAGGGATCTGGCAAATCCGGATCGAGTTCATGGGCAGTCTTAAACTGATACTCGGCTTGTTCCAAGAGTCGGTTGGCTTCCTTGGGTTTCTTCTTATTCCTTGCGCTTCGTGAGTCGATGCGATCAAGGTGACCCTGGGCGGTATACAGTTTCGCCTGAAGCGTTTGATTGGTGGGCTCGATTTCAAGGGCTCCTTCTAGCCACTCTCGAGAACGAACCCAATCCCCCCGAACGGTACGAGGGTTGTCCGTATAGAAACTCTCCAAGACCCGGTCTGAGGCCAGCACCAGCCGCGAGTAGAGGTTCTGCTCGAAATCCCCGGCTCCGGTGTACGTATCGATCCAGCTAAACGGGCGCACGTCGCGATATCCGCGGAGGACTCGGACGAGAGTGGTATCGGAAGAACTCGTGGCCAAGGTTCTCTGCAGCGACGTCACGCGACTCTTGGCATACACATGGGACAGAGCGCCGCCGGCAATAAACAAAAGGCCGGCCACGGCAAGAAAAGCTCGAACCGAAGCATGGTGCCAGGGCCGCCAGGCAAAGATCCTGTTCTGTTTGGGGGCATCTTTAGCCTCGGGAGTTGCCGTTACCGCTGCGACACGTCGTGCCTTTGCCGGTGTCGAAACCGGTTTGGGTTGCGTTGCTTCCCCCTTTGTTTGCTGGGGTATCACGACCCTAGGGGCACGCGTTTCGTCACGGTCAGCTCGCGGCTTCGGGGGCACCGGCGGAAGCGCGGCATCGGTGCGCTGGGTTTGTAAGCTCTCCAAGAAGGCCGGACTGCTAGTTCGGCGTGTGGCATAGGGATCTTCCGGCGCTACCAGCGTTAGGTCTTTGCCCTCGGCTGCAAGATTGAGTTGCGTCTTCAGTTCGGTAGCATTTTGAAAGCGTTGAGACGGGTCATGAGCAAGACATTTCAACAGAATCTGTTTGAGACTCATGGGACAGGTCAGGGGAAGAGGCTCAACGTTGCCGTTTAGAATCTTCCGCTGAATCTCTTCTTCGATTTGGGCCGCACTCTCGGACTGCGATCGGAAAGGAAGATGCCCGGCCACCATCTGGTAAAGCATGACCCCGACAGCCCACAGGTCCGATTGTGGTGTGGACTGACCTTTCAAGTGCTCTGGACTACTCCAGGCCGGAGTTCCAAATAGGGCGCGGGTTAACTTTCGCGAAACTGCAACTGAACGAGCTCCGCCAAAGTCGATGATGCGAATTTTGTCGGTGTCGGTGAGAATGACATGCTGCGGCTTCAGGTCGTTGTGAAGAATACCTTTTCGTTGTTTGCCACCTGCCTGCAACAGGATCTCGTGGCTGGCTTCCAGAAACTCACACAACTGCCGAGCAATTTTGATCGCACGAGCGGGAGCCATGGCCCCCTGGTCTAAGATCTTCGAGAGCTTTACGCCTTCGACCAAGGCCATCGAAACAAAGTACGCCCCATCTTCCCCCACCCACTCCTCGTAGACAGAAGGAACCATGTCCGGACAGTGAATCGAGAGAACCTTCTGGTGTTCCACGCCGTATTGCTCGGCCTCAACCAGATCTTTGTCATCTGTGAAAACGAC
>JABDJR010000599.1 GCA_013003415.1 Candidatus Eiseniibacteriota bacterium
CTCCCAAACCCTGCTGCTGTTGCGTAGAGATCTCGTAGATGGCCCGCCCCCATGAACGCCGGAGCCCCACACTCCAGGACCAAAGAACCTCGTCTTCAAGCTGAACTTGTTCTACCCCGGTTGCGAGCCCCCATCCCCCGCGCCGAAGGGCAAGCCTGAGCTTCGCCCTCGATTCGTCTGGGAGGTTCTCCCAAGATTGAAACCCAACCTCGAAGGCAACTTGCTTTTCCGGCACCAGCATCGCGTGTGAATGCGTCATGGTGCTCGACAGGGTTTGCCCGTGAGCTGCTCCCGAGTTCAAAGACACGCCAAAGCAAAGGAGGAGAACGCGGCAGAGTAACCGGACGCCCCTCCTCATCGTTCAATCCAGAGCGACATGGCCTCTTGAACAACTTCAGTGCCATTGGTCCACACCACGGCAATGACATAGAGACCATTGCGCGGGGGAAGTTGCTCGGTTCCTGACCAGACCCACTCCCCTAAGGGTGATGTGGGAACCGCTTTTGCGAGTCGGAGAAGCTCGGTGCCGTCGGGATCTAGAAGGGTGAGGTCGAAGGTTCCCGGATCGGGGAATCGAAAGGAGAAACGGGCGGCTCCTTTACCAGGTGCTATGCGCCGAGGGCCGGTCATGACTCGGGGCTTGGCCTCTTCGGCTTCGCGGTCCAACGAGTTTTTGAATCCCGGAGTTCCAAGCTCAGCCGACCAACCCCATGAACCGGCCTCCCAGGCCACGGAAGAGGGCGAAACACGCTCTACGCTTCGACCACGCTGGAGAGGCAACCAAGATTCGCGATAGGAAAGCGAGTCCGGATCTTGACCCGGCCCTTCCAACACGATGCGATCGGCGGGGCGACCGCCGGAGCCATTTTTATCGTTTAGGGAAGACCAACCCCCGGGGCGTAACACCTGAATCGAATCGGGGATGGAAAAGAACCGACGAAGCGAATCGGGATGAGACGCCAACACCACGAAGGCTTTGGGGGGTAGCTCAAGCGGTGTTGGTGAAACGTTTCGTTTCCGCTCGGTACCTTCCCAAAAAAGGAACTCCGAAAGATCGAGAGTTCTCTCCCCCGCATTGAAGAACTCAATCCACTCCCCTTCTGTGCCCTGGGGACGCGGCGAGAATTCGTTGATGACTAAGCCGGGGGCGCCCACTTGCAAAAGGAGCCCACACCAAAATACCCAAACCATCTTCATGGTTCACCATCCTCGGACGGGATGCTGTTTGGGACGAGGTTAGGAAATGGGAGGGAGTTCTAGATGAGGCCCCGACGACGACGAAGGAGCCATTCTGCAGAGCCGAGCAAGACGAACAAAGCAAAGGTAAGCGGGTGATCCCAAAGATCGACCTGCTCGGTTTCTTCTTCGCCCTGTGAAATGCGTTCCAGGGCTTCAAAAGCGGTTCCAAGAGAGTCGGGGTTCCAGTGAACACCACCGGTCGCGCGCGCAATCCGCGACAAGAGTTCATGGTTGGCTTCGAGCCGTTCCATTTCGGCTCCCAAGGAATCTACGGCAAAGACCCCGTCGACGGTGCCGAGGTTTTGAGAGTCGGTGCTTGCCGTGGCTTCATAGCGATAACGACCTGGAGGAAGCTGTTCAAAGGCACCACTTAGAAACCCTTGCTCTCCTCCTAGGCTGAGGGAGTACGTGGACGTGCTGTCACCCTGAATAGAGTTCACCGCCACATCGACGCTGACTCCAGGGAGAGGCTGATAAGACTGATCGGTGACGCGGGCCACAAAACGAATGGGGTCACCGAGGCCGGAGACGAAGTCTTCGGGATGAATATCAAGTCGCGTGTCGACATCGGGCTTTGCAATCCAGTGAACTGCGCGCCGCCACCAGGCAGGCATGGTTCCGTGCGAGGTGCGATGGGCCGAACTCAGGAATTCCCAGTTCCAAAAACCACCCGCCGCCAAGAGGAGCACACGACCCGCTCCGGTCGTACTCCAAGAAACAAGAGGCGTTCCGTTGGGAGCATCTTTGGCCACAATGAGAGCTTCACCGGTGCTGCGGAGGGCACCAAAACCGGATGCGGTACTCAGAGGAGGAAGATTTGTCCAAGCCTCGAGCGGAGCACTGCCCGGAACCGAAGGATCGAATAGGACGTGCCGTCTTGAGGCCGGACCGAGACGGGCTTCGACTTCACGCATACGCCCGGTGCGACCCACTTGGACCGGAAGCAGTTCTGCCAGCGGATTGTTTTCCCAACTCGCGTGAGGCATACCCCCGGCGAGGAAACACAAACCGCCACCGGCACGCACAAATTCGGTGATGGCCCGGGTGGCCTGATCGTTTAGCTGACGCGGTTGGACGTGGTCGAGAACGATAGCGCGAAACTCGCGTAGCGCCTCGGCGTTGAACGCGGGAAGGGGCAACCCCGAATTGAGGGCCTGGAATCTTCCGGATCGCCAGTAGCCGGAATGAATGGCCAAGGTTGAATCAGCCTCGAGAGCACGACGAAGGAACGTGTGGTCCCAAGTAAGTCGCCCGGAAAGAAGGAGGACCTTGGTCTTGTCTTCTCGGACATCCATAGCGATCATGCGTCGATTGTTGAGACTCGTAGCCTCTCCGGTTTTTCCTTCGACCACGATTTCAAGGAATCGGAGTCCGGGTTCGGTAGGTTTGAACCCAAGCGTCACTTTCCGTTCGGCGCCACTCGGCTCCATAGCAATGGCTTTCTCTTCAAGCAAGACTTGCTGACCGTCGGTGACATCGAAAAGTTTGACGTTCACATTTCCCGATTCGAGACCCTGCTGGCGTAAAACCACCTCGACGGGAGTTCGTTCCCCACGAAAGGCCTCGCGGTTCGAGCGCACCCGAACCAAGGAAAGATCGTCGACCGCCCGGGTTGATCCCAGAGGAACAGTTGAAACGGGAATGGCCAAACGCCGAGCAATGGGAACCGGATCGGCACCCTGGGTTTGGGCTCCGTCGCTCACAAGAATGATGGCACCGGGGCGCTGACCGCCCCCCCACACCGACAAGCCGGATTCCAGAGCGCCGGCGATGGAGGTGCCTTTAGGATCAAGCTCGAATGGCTGATCGAAGGTATCGAGAGGTTCGTCAATATCGTGGCCGAAAGGAACCCAAGTCACGGGGACCTGAGTACCGACCTCTTCTTGAAGAGCCAGCTTGGCCGCCATGAGTTCTTCGAAGCGTGTGGTTTCTACTCCGGGAAGCTCTAAACTCTGGGAGCGATCGAAAAGAATAAGCACGCCACGGTCGGCGCCTCCGGGAATGGCAAGACTAATGACCGGCCGGGCGATAATGGCAAGAAGAAGCAGCAGAAGTAGCCCGCGAAGCGTGGAAAGCACGGTGCGGAAACCGGGTGTTAGGGGTGCCTCGGTGCGTCGGTAGACGTAGAAAGCGTAGAAAATGGCGGCCGGAATAAGCAACAAGAACAGCCAACCCAAATTTCCCGGCGGATTCCAGTGCATGCCCTGGAATCGATCGATCCAGCTCAAAAGATGACTCCTACGGGGAACAAAGGAACAAGGCCGGTGGGGCCGATGAAACTACCAAGGGGTAGGAACGGTGTCAAAGTGAATTCTCTTTTCCCATGATTTGTTGGCAAAGCGCCTCGATTCCCTCGGAAGCCAAGCACCGAAAACTATAGGGCACCTGTGAGCTGAGCGGTGTTTCCTCGGGGTTGATCTCAACCACGGGGATTCCTCTTTGAGCTGCCATTCCCGGCAGCGCCGCTGCGGGATAGACCACCGAGGAGGTTCCAAGCACCCAAACCATCGACGCCTCATCCAGCACCTGACCCGCCTTGGAAAAGGCCTCTTCGGGGAGCCCCTCTCCAAACCAAACTACCTCGGGGCGGAGCATTCCCTTCCCACATGGGCAAGAAAAGTCCTCTTTTGGAACATCTGCTGAGGGCATGGTGAAGCCGCAATGAAGCGTGCACCGAGCGGTCATGATATTGCCATGAAGCTCAATAACGCCATTGTTTCCCGCCCTCTGATGCATCCGATCTACGTTCTGGGTCACCACATGGAAACTCGGGAGATGGGCCTCGGATTCGAGGCGAGCGAGCCATTGGTGGCCTTTGTGAGGTTGGGCTTCGCTGACTTTCTGCCCGCGCCATTGATACCAGCGCCAAACCCGTTGGGGGTTGGTGGCGAACGCCTCGGGAGTGGCCAAATCTTCGGGACGAAACCCTTCCCAAAGGCCACCCGCCCCTCGAAAGATCGGCACGCCACTTTCGGCGGACATCCCCGCCCCGGAAAGAACAACCAGCCGAGGTCGACTTTTCAGGGCTCGGCAAAGCGCTTCGTCCAGCTTCATGGATGCCTCCGTTGTTCGCCCTGCGATGGCACCAGTTGCAACTCAGGAGTTTCCCGGTGCCCCTCACGAAGAGACCGCAGGTTCACCAAACCCATAAGAACAACATGCACGGCCGCCACCCCAAAGATGGTGGCCAAGGCGTAATGGATCAGTTCAGAAACTTGGCGGGCGCGCGTGGGATCGAGAACGAAAGGAAGGACAAGCAGTGCCAGCATGAACCCCCCGCTAAAAAGACCGGACACGCGGCCGAGCAACGTGGGT
>JABDJR010000615.1 GCA_013003415.1 Candidatus Eiseniibacteriota bacterium
GGTACCACGGGGCGTCCCCATTCACCAAACGCTCTAAACGGACCGCGTCCTTACCTGTGGTTACCAGTACTGCACCTGAAGCTTTTGCCGCACTCTCTTCCTTTCGCACTTCCGCTTCCTCGAAAGCATGGTGGTCGGGATACACGGCAAAATTCGTCACCGTCGCGTCCGCGCCCTCAAGTAGCTCACGAAATCGGTTCGGATTAGCGATGCCGCAAACGGCATGCACCCGCGCCTTCTTCAGATCCAAGGTCTGGGAACCCCCAGCCTCCGTTTCAGAAGGCTTTCCTGAAGCAAAGCGTTCCACCCTCTCTAGACCAGGGTACACAAACCGCCAGTCGGCTTGGGGGTGATGATCCCGCAAAACCTCCAGCGCCTGCCTCGCATTCTCCTCGGAACCACCTCCTACTAATACGTGGGTGGCTCGCAGGATCTGCTTTGGAGACTCTCGCAGGAGCCCTGCGGGAAGTTGGTGACCGTTTCCAAAGGGACGCGACGCGGGAAGAAGCACGATGTTGCGATCTCGGGCCAGGCCTCTATGTTGTAAACCATCGTCGAGAACGAAAACATCGGCCCGGCCCCCTCCCTCTAGAAACTGCGTGGCCTGATGATATCTATCTTTCCCAATCACAACGGGCACCGTGGGAAGTTGACGGGAGAGCAAGACCGGTTCGTCTCCATAGACTCCGGCTAAGGCTTCGGTTGTCCCGTGCATCCCTCCCAGGAGCACCGCCTGGGAGATTTTGGATCGGTATCCGCGAGTCAGAATGACTGGGCGCTTTCCCGAATCCACAAGGGCCTGGCACAAAGCGAGGGTAGTTGGTGTCTTTCCGGTGCCGCCGGCTAGGAGATTGCCCACGCTCCAAACCGGAACCGGCAAACGTTTTGCCTTTCGAATGCCCAGGTCATAAAGACCATGAAAACTTCGATTTCCGATTTTGTAGAGTTGCTCGAGTAGCACCATGGGAAAAGAGGGTGGCTTCGAAAGGTCGGGTCTCACGACGCCCCGCTCCCCTCAAAGACACCCCGCTCTTCTAACCACGACAAGGTTCGCTCACCACTCCCCTTAAGCTCTTCCATGACGTTTTTTGATTTTGCCACGCGTTCCTCACGCCTGGCTTCGTTCCCATTGGCCTCTGAGAGGATCCAGTCGGAAAACGAAACCGGATCCGTCACTTCGGTCCCTAAACCTGACTTGGACAAGACCTCCCACTCTTCGCTGACCACCCCGCGATGAGGGCCCATAGCTACGGGAAGCCCGTGGACAGTGGCTTCGAGAGGGTTGTGTCCCCCCACGGGAACAAGACTTCCGCCAATAAAGGCCATCGAGCCGGCACCGTAAAAACCCAGGAGCTGACCCATCTGATCCACGACCAGAACGTCCGTCTCGGGATCAAATTCTTTTCCTTGCGACCAGCGACGCGTGCGCCAGGCCTTAGTGGCTAATAAACAATCCTGAAGACGGGACAGGTGTCGAGGCACCAACACCAAACGAAGGTTGGGACAGCGCTCGCGCGCCAGTCGGAACGCCTCGACCACCACATGCAACTCCGCAGGGTGCACACTTCCGGCAATCAGCAAGGGATCTTGCCCCCAGGGAAGGCGATGCGCGGCTGCCGCTCGCACATGATCGTGTTTCGTGTTCCCGGTGATCCGAACCGACTCCTTGGGAGCGCCTAGGGAAAGAATGCGTTCAGCATCCTGGGGGCTACGCGCCCCGATCGCGGTGGCGTTTTGAAACAGGCCTTCGAAAAGCGAACCCATCTTCTGGTACCGAGGCCAACTGCGATCCGAGACCCGAGCATTGATCCAAGCTAACTTGGCCCCATGCTTCAAGACTGCGTGGAGTGTGTTGGGCCAAAACTCCGTTTCCACCAGAATCATGGCTTTGGGATCCCAAGCCTCAACCGTGCGACGCAGAGCCCGGGGCAAATCTAGCGGGGCCAACCCGACCCGATCTCCCCAAAGGTGAGCCGCACGATTTCTACCGGTGGTCGTGGTTGTAGTCACCCGAAAGGAGGCTTCCGGGTATCGCTTTCGAAACGCCTCCAGGACCGGCTCCAAAGCCATCACCTCTCCCATGGAGGCTGCGTGCCACCAGGTGTCCCCCGGCTGAGCGATCCCTCGACCAAGACGTTCCTGCCTTTCTAGTTGGGTCTCCGCCCGGGACATGACGCTTAGAGCGAGGGGCGCCAAAGGTTCAGCGATCCCGGTCATCACGCGATAGGCGCTGAGAAGAAAACTCATCGCAGCCTCGCCCGTGCCGTTCGGTGACACCCGGTCAGAGACGCCTCAAGTTGTTGGCGCCAGGGTTCCAGATCTTCGAGGTTGGGAACGTGGAGCGGTTTCCCATAGGCCACCACGCCCCTGGCCCAGGGTGCGGGCACGCGGAATCGATCCCAAGATCGAAACTCAATTCCCGGCAGCGCCCAGGCCGACATGGGAAGGATGGGTTTTCCGCTTCGTGCGGCCAAGAGCACAGCTCCGATTTGAGCGCGATACCTTGGGCCCCGCGGGCCATCGGGAGTCAGCGCTACCGAAGTGCCTTGGGCGAGTAGAGATTCCATCGACTTCAGTGCTTCCTTGCCTCCCCGACTACTGCTCCCCCGCACCGGTGTGAAACCCAGCTTGGCCGCAGCTTGCGCAATGACCTCGCCATCTTCGGAAAGGCTCACCATGACTCCAGCGCGGGTATGACCAAACCTACCGGCCAAGATCCAAAAACTGTTGTGCCAAAAGGCATAGATCACCGCTCCATGATCCCGCAGGGCTCGATCAAGGTGGTCCTGCCCCAGAACCGTGAGCCGAATGCTTCTCGTGCCGGCTCGAATGAGGGACGAACCCAACTGGACACCCCAACTGCGTGCAAGCTCCCGGCGCCTCTGCTTACTAAACATGACTTAGGCACCCCCCGACTTCGTTAAGTAGGAGGCTACAACTTTAGCTGCATTCGCTGCTGCCCCTTCCCCGCCTAATTTTTGAGACAGGTTCGAAAGGTAGGCCCTTTGCTCTTCGCGCGTGGTCTGGTCAAAAAGAAGATTGCGCGCAACTCGATCAATGTTTTCCGCGGTCAGGTCCCCCTGAATGAGTTCCGGAATGAGATCCGACTGACCGGCAATGTTGACGAGGCCAATGGGTTGCTTCTTCACCAGCAGGCGGGCCAAGAGCCAGTTCAAAAGCCCGACTTTATAAACGACCGCGAGCGGTGTTCCATGTAATCCTGTTTCTAGAGTCGCGGTTCCACTGGCAACCATCGCGGCGTCTGCATGGGCCACCAGACTGGCCAAGTTCCCTTCCCAGACGTGGGCGTTGATCCCCTCAAAGCATTCTTCGGGAGCCCCAGGGGCACGGCTCACAACACGAACGACACCCTCCCGGGCTAGCACCTGCGTTCCCTCCAAGAGCATGGGCAACAGTGCGCGCACTTCGGAGGGACGGCTGCCGGGTAGCAAAGCCAGTACCTTTTGCTCCCGAGGAATCTGCAGCGCTTCTCTAAAACCGGGCTGCGTTTCCGCAGCATGATCAAGAAGAGGATGCCCGACAAAACTGACCTTCATGGGGAAGCCTTGAAACAAAGCTTCTTCAAAAGGAAAAATGACCATCAAGTGATCGATAACTTGAGCAATTCCGGGGCGCCGATCTTTTCTCCAGGCCCAAACCTGAGGCGCCACATAGAGTACCACCGGGATTCCGAGGTGTTTCACCGCCCGGGCAAGCCGAAGATTAAAACCTGGGTAGTCGGCCAGAAGGATGAGATCGGGTCTGCGTTGCTCAATCTCGGAGACACAGCGCTTGAGCAGGGAGCGGAAAAAACCGAGGCGCTTAAGCACCTCACTGAATCCGAGCACCGAAAGCTCGTCCACATGAGCAAGTAGCTCCGTGCCGTGGGACCGCACCCGATCGCCGCCAAGACCAAACAGCTCAAGATCGTGTTCGGAGCCAAGGGCATCCAGCAAGGCACCGAGGTGCCGATCTCCCGAAGCCTCTCCCGCAGAAACGAAAACACGATGAGTCATCTAGAGGCTTTCTAGTT
>JABDJR010000616.1 GCA_013003415.1 Candidatus Eiseniibacteriota bacterium
AACCAGCCCCATGAGCTCGTCGCCACCCCAAAGCACTGCTTCACCAGTTTGACAGGCACTCAACACGGCAAAGCGCGCCTTCGTATTCACGTCGTAAAGATCAGCCAGACAAAGCTCGCCGTCGGCTAGTTGCACCCCAGAGCGGAGAGCATTGTTCGTTTGCAGAAAGCCGTGGGAGGCCAGATGAACGTGAGACGCAGTGGGCAGCTTGCCCAGAACCGCAGATTTCTTAGCCGCTTCGTTCTGAAGAAGACACGGATCTTGAAGATAGGTCGCCACACGGCGGGCCTCGGTATCCGCCGAGGGCGCTTGGTCGCTCGCACACCCCACCACCAGCCCCGCCCGGAGTGAACCCTTAAGCGGTCGATCCTGAGCCGCGCGCTCGCAGTGTATCAGCGCTTCGGCCGAAGGCGCGTAACGGACTTGCGTGTTCGCTCCCACGTAACCGGTCTTGTGTTTGAAGGCGTGGAAAGGAACGCCGTGAAGAAATTGATGGGGGACAACCACCAGACCTGCAGGAAGTTCTGTTTCCCCAAACACCGGAGCGAGTAGCCCCTGAAACAGCTCTTCTAAAAGATCGTCTGCGGTGGCTCGTAGCTGGGAACGGTTCCGGCGCATGAAACGTGTTCCCAGAGCGTACCGATCCCAAACCCGGCGCAATCTCTTCAGAGTTTCACGCAGGGTCGCGGAGTCCGGCGGGCATGTAACAATTCGCGGCGAGTTCCCTTCTTTCAAGTGAAACGCCAGAACTCGATTTCCCAGGATATGAAACTGCAGCAAGTCTTCGCCGGGTGCCAAGGACTCTCGCAGCTCATAAAGCTGCCAGTGCCCCGTGAACGCGGTTCGGGACTGAGGCTTAGTGTCCAGGGTTTCGCGCCGCGAGCCCTCTTGCAACAACCCATCCATGAGCCCTCGCGATCGGGCTCGATCCGCCCAGCGTAAAGCTAAATCGAGCCAGCCCCCGTGAATCGCATTTTCAATCGCGTGCCCATATAAACTGCTTTTGTCTTCGAGGAACGAGGCTCGAATGGATTCAAGAGGAATGGACCGACGCACGCCATCTAGATTGGCGTAGGCCTTTTCGAAATGAGCTTCGGCCTTCTGGGTATCTCCGTGTTCCCTCGCCACTCGCCCACGCAGCTCCCATAGCTTCCACTGGAACCAAGGCCAATCCTCGCTAGGGTTCGTTCCTTTTGGCTCGGCGACGCCCGTTCCTTCCAGCTCGGCGAGAAAACCAGCGGCCAAGTGCGGTTTCGACTCTAGAGCGGTTTCTACTAGGATCACCAAGGCCTGGGCTTCATACGCAGCATGGCCTTGGGCCTTAAAGGCTTCGCGGCACTCCTGGAGAAGGGGCAGGCTCGCCTTGCCCTCCGATCTCAGCACCAAAGCTTGATGTAACCGAATCCACCAAGACTCCAACGCGTTTTCGGTTTGCTCCGAACAACTCAGGGCAGAGCTCAAGCAGGTTGTCGCTTCGGAGAGGTCCCCTTCGCGCAACGCCAACGCCCCGCGAAGAAGATACGCTTCGGCCAACTCCGGAAACAGACGCAGTTCTTCTAGCAAAGGCAGCAACACCTCGAGATGGCCTTTGGCTTCACGGGTTTGGCCAAGCGCCAGTTCCATGCGTGCCATGTCGAGGAGACAGGCCGAACGCACCCCACGATCTCTAGCCACATCGTCCCGGGCTTCAATCGATCGAAGAACCACAAGCGCCTCGTGAGGACGGCCTAAGGCAAAAAGTGTCGACGCCCGCGCCAGTTCCGATTCGCAGAAGGCGGCGTGCATCTGATCGTTCTTCCAAGCGACACTGCTGGCTTCATAGCCGCGAAGCGCCTCGTCGTAGAGACCCAAGGAATAGCGGGCATGAGCTTGATTGAAAACCGCAATCGCTAAATCATTCTTCAGATGTTGCTCGGAAAACGTGTCCACCGCCTGGTCGTATTCCTGAAGGGCGCGCTGATGCTCTCCCAAACGCTGATGAATATTCCCCAGGTTCACCGAAAGACGCCCTAGCCGTTGGTGGGCCTTGTGCTTCAGGAACGTCTTCTTGAGTTGTTCTCCAAGGTCTAATGCCTCTTCCGATTGGTTGAGATAAACCAACGTATCGAGCAAACCTAAACCAGTGCGGGCCTCTTCGTAGACTTTTCCAAGGTCTCTAAAAAGGGCGCTGGCTTTTTCGTAGTCCTCCCTGGCCTCGGTCCACCGATGAACACAACGTAACGCGTGGGCGCGAGCGCGATGGGCCAAGGCAAGTTGCTCTGGGTCCGAAGCCGGGCGAACCCTCGCCAAAAGCGCTTCGGCTAACCAAAGCGCTCGTTGCCGACGGACGCGGGTGAGGCGAGAAACGGTTTCTGAGAGAAACTGAACGCGATCCTGCGTTAACCCTTTGGACCTGTCGCGCGCCTTTGCATTGGCAGCAGCGCTTGGCCCCGGGCGCATGGACTGAGACCTTTTGCGCATGGATGAAGTCCGCGTCGAAGGCGTCCACATCAGGAGCGCAACTCGATTTTAGTGGAACGCAACTCGAAGGAGTCGCCCCGGATGGAAAGATAGAACCATTCCGATGCCAAGGAGTCGAACCAAAACTCTCCATGGCGATTGCTCTGCCTGTTTTGTGGCGGGGCACCTTGGGTGACCAACTCAATCACGAGGTTGGAAGACGTTCCTTTTTCCGAAAGCGAGAAAACCTGACCGGAAACCGACCGATCCTTGCCATCGGTTGCAGGAACAGACAGCTCCACTTCAAAAGCTTTAGCCGCGAGCACCAGTTGACGCCGATCAGTCTCGCCGCGAACTCCGCCCACTACGTGAAGCGCCGAGTCAAAAACGATCTCGGCCTGTACCTGTCCGGATAGA
>JABDJR010000627.1 GCA_013003415.1 Candidatus Eiseniibacteriota bacterium
GGCTTGGTTACTGCGTGCACCTCGCCCCGGCCCGTAAAGTGAGTGCGCCCATCGATCATGCCTTCAAAGTGGCAGGTCTCGCAGGTGAAGCGGCTTTTCTTGCCCAGAGATGAGTTTCTGGGCGCCATGAGTTCGGTAAAGAACAGGGACTCCCCTAAAACGAACAGGTTGTCGCGTGAGTCCTGGAGCGAGGCGAATCTCGGCGCAGAGTCTCCGAAGATAACGACCCCGTCCAGTAGCGGGCTGACACCGATCCATGTTCCGTCTTCGTGATGAGTGAACTCCTGGACCGCGGGG
This sequence comes from Candidatus Eiseniibacteriota bacterium, assembly GCA_013003415.1. Lineage (GTDB taxonomy): Bacteria > Eisenbacteria > RBG-16-71-46 > JABDJR01 > JABDJR01 > JABDJR01. Next base: position 298 of record JABDJR010000627.1, read on the forward strand.
AATGAGGCGCGTTGCTCTTTGACTTGAAGCGTGTTTCGGGAAACCTCCAGTTCTAGCAAGGTAGCGCTTCCGTAGCCGGAAACCAAGATTGTGGAAGGGGAGCTATGGGAAACGCCGATCCACTTCGGTGTGATAACCCCTAGGGCTGAGACATTGAGTTCGGAGACGAGCCGGGCTTTCGACTCGTTAATTTCATAGAGGAAAAGGAAGGAGTCGATGTTCCCGAAGAACCCCTGAGTGCGGTCGAGGGGCGTGTTCTCTACGCCACCGAGAACAAGGTAGTCCCTTCCATCGAGACGGAGGGGACGCATGGACCACACGGGGCCGTCATGTTGGAGGTGAGTGCCTGCATCGATCAGTTGGCCCTTGGTGTCTAGCTCGAACAAGCGAACCTGGTGGCTTACCAGGGAATTCACGTACAAACGGTTGTTCTTGAAAGCAAGATCGACGGGGCCGGGACCCACCTTAAACTGCTGTCGTAGGTCAGCTGTTTTTTGCAGGGGGAACTGAATTTCAAAAATCTGGTTTGTGATTTCGTCACAACCGAACAGCTGACCCTCAGGCGTCATTTCAAGATCACGAAGGCCCATTACATCGGGAACGGAGAAGCGCTCTCCGGTTCCGAGTTTGTCTCTGCCCGGAACAAAGCGCATGAGTACTGGGCTCGATTCCGAGCCGACAAGAAGAGTTTCGCCCCAGTACACCAAGGAGGTTGGCGAGTCGGGTGCGGAAGCGCGATCCAACACATTCCCTTCTTGATCGATGAGGAGGACTTGGTCTGCTCCGCGAAGGAGCACCGCATATCGGTTGGCTCCTAGGGGGGCGATGCGGTAGGGGTCGCAGCCTTCAAGGTTCTCTTGGCTGTGGAGCTTCGCAAGTTCCAGGTTCTGATAGTACTCGGTTTCTGAGGCTCTGATCCTCACCAGAGCTTCTTTGCGAGCCTTCTCTCCTAAGTTGGGGAAGTTCTCCCACAAGTTCCGAAAACTGTGAAGGGCCTGCCCTTGCCCAAATCCCGAGAGGGGGGCCAGGAGGATGCAAGCAAAGACGAGGGCGGCCACTCCGTAGCGACCCGGCAGAGAGCCGTTCAAAACCGAAGCTCGATCGAAGAGGGGGGCAAGGCCTGGATTGGGTTTTTTCTAAGAAGATTCCCGGAAGACAACCGTTCCGTCAGCCGACCGGATACGAATGCGGCCTTCGCCACCGGCCAATCGACCGCTAGCAAAACCTTCGTTTTCATCCAAGTTGGTAGCGCTATCCAGGTCGAGGCGAATGCTGCCATCTTCAGTTTCAATCTCAAACTCCGCTGAGGTTCCACGATCTACTACGAGGGTGATCCGACCATCGTCGGTGGTTAGATCCCAGTCTGCCCGGGGCCCCGACGCCATATCCAATTCGATATTACCATCCGAACTCTCAACTTCCAGGTCTCCCGCGGAAACCCGATCGAGTTCGATGTTTCCGTCTTCGGTACGCAAATCGAAATTCCCACTAGAGTCTCGAATTTCAATGTCACCGTCATCGGTGCGAATTCTAACTTTCTCCGAGTCGAGGTTGTCGATTTCGCAATCACCGTCTTCAAGCGTCGCGACCAGTGGGCCCCGGAAGTCGCTTAAGACCAAATCTCCGTCGTCGAGTCGAACTTCAGTCATTTCGCTATCGATATGACTCAGGTAGAGGTCGCCGTCATCAAGTTCGCACTCGATCGATCCCCTCCACTTTTTGATCTCCACGGACCCGTCCTCTCCGAATATCTGAAGGTCAACATAGGGTGGGGCTTTAATAGTAAAGCTGTGCTCCTTGATATTGCGAACGTTGAATCCGATGACCACGCCGCTTTTCCCCTCGCGGCCGATTACGGAGATACGCTTACCTCGCTCGCGAAACTCGACATCGAAATCAGGCTTTGGACCGATGCCGAAACGATTCACCTCGGCACGGTAAACCACATCAATCACAATTCTGTCTTGGTTCCATGAGGTGATCTCAACCTCCCCATCTCCGTGTTTGAGGACCAGCTCCGTGCCGGGCTCAGCGTCGAATTCTTCATGGAACTCACGATCGATGAGCTCTCCTAGAGCTGGGTTGGGAACAGAAAGGGTGGCTAGCAGTAGACCTAGACCAATCAGACTGCGTGAAGGGAAACGCATGAGGAACCTCCAGAGTGGGTGGACTCTAGGTTTACGAGAATCTCTGAAGGACAGTTTCGTGAAGATCGGGGTTGGCGTCCAGA
>JABDJR010000676.1 GCA_013003415.1 Candidatus Eiseniibacteriota bacterium
TTTCAGGTGCTGCGCCGGTTGTCTTAGGCAGGGCGACTCCGCGGAACACCTTCATGAACTCGGCCCCACGGGCGGAAACCGCGGAAGGGTGATCGGCAGCCGGCGGATTGCCACGGGGGTTCTCTTCCCACCAGTCGGCAAAGCGGGCCAGGGCGTTTTCAATGGCGACGGGATCGTCTTGGGAAACTTGGGCGTAGGGCACCGTGCCTTCGCAGAGGCTCGCCACCTCGGCTTGCGTTCCTAAATCGAGTACGGGAATCCCCGAAGCCAAATACTCAAAGAGTTTTCCTGGAATATGAACCTTGTCCCAAGAGGGGTTGTGAATGACCCCCACGTGCACTTGCCCGAGGTGTTCTTCAACCTCGCTTTGTTTCAGAGTCCCGAGAAGGCGGACGCCTCGGGTTCCCACGGTGACTTCAAACGGTTTGTCATAACTGGCTCCAGCAATCTCCAAGGCGGCCACTTCGTAACCCGGAACCTTCGCGGTGGCAACTGCGGCCCCCAAACCATCCAGGCGCCGTTCCCCGTAGAGGTTCCCCGCATAGAACAAGCGAAAGGTGGAAGCCTGGGTTCGATCTGCGCTTGCGCTCGTTCGCGGAGCAAACATATTGCGCACCACGTGGACGTGGTCAGCCTGACCTTTATATCGGGATTGCAGCTCGTTTCGATGGGCCTCGGTAAGCACCACCACGCTACTTGCTGTGGTGACACATTGCCGTTCTAAACGCGCACTTTGGCTTCGGGAAAACGTATTGGCAGCTTGAGCTAGGTAGGGATTCCCCACCCACTGATCGCGCATTTCCATAATCCACGGTAGGCCGGACTCGAGGGCAAGCCGTCGTGCCACCACATGGGTGGTATAGGGCGAAGACGAAGAATAGATGGCGTCGACGCGATGCAACACGGAGCGAGCCGCGCGCACCCAAGGCTTCACCAAAGCAAAGCGTTCATCGGGAACCATCCAAGAGCGGAGCCAAGTTTTGACGCGCTTTTGAGGACCGCTCTTTCCCGAAGCCGGGTTAGGCGCAGGCGCCGCAGACGCGGCTGCAACCTCTTGGCCGTTTCCGGAACCGTCAGAAGGTGCGCTCTTGCCGCCCCTCCCCATAGGATCCCAGCCGGAAAGGGGCACGACTTCCATGTCGAGACCTTCTCCTCCCGGCGGCGGCGTGACCAAGATTGGCGTGACACCGTGAGAGCCGAACACCTGCAGCATGTGACTGGCGCGACGGGCAGCAATACTTTGTCGAGGGGGAACGTGGTACTGAATCAGGAGAACGCGGAGAGGATCCATAACCTCAGGAACGACCGTCGGTAGCTTTCCCTAAAATCATGTTACCCACGAAACCAGGGAGAAGACCTCGAAGTTCGCGGCGTTCGTCGGGACCAAAGCGCCGCGAAAGTTCTTCAAGCAGTAGAGCTAGCACAGCACCCCCCAAGATTCCGGCAAGCAGGGCCACCAAAACGAAGGCTTTTCGGAAGGGGCCGCTCTTTCGAGTGGGAACGCGTGCGCGATCCAACACTTCGAATGCCGGTAGCGACTGGCTTTCATCGATCTTGGTTTGCTCCAGGCGAGTGGCCAACACGCCATACTTGGCTTCCTGCACCTGGAGATCGGTGAGAAGGCTGGCGTAGTCGCCCGCTAGCTCGGGCACCGAACCCAAACGGAGCGTGTAGTCGTCGCTAACCTTTTCACCATCGCCAGGCTCTTCGGGCGCAACCTTGCCCGAGAGGGTGTCGATTTGTTTTTGGAAGGCCGCAATCCTGAGGTTCAAGTTTTGAAGTTCCGCCGAGTTGGATCGTCGAAACCCAGTAAGAGCATCGCGCTGGGCCGTTGTTTCCAGCATACGCCCCTGAAGGGTGCCAATAAGATCTAGCGTGGCCGCCACCTGCTCATCTAAGGCGATCAAACCATGGGTCTCCTGAAACTCGCGCATCTTGGCCCGGGTTTGGGCCAACTCGGTTTCGGTTTCCAAAAGAGCTTCTTCAATGAGCTGTCGCGTGCGCTTGGCCCGCGTGACCGACAAGGTCTGGTTGGCTGCGTCGAGTTGATTGAGATAGCTATTCACAATGGAAGCGGACATGGCGGGATCTTGGTCGGTTCCCAAAATGTGAATGGTCACGAAGTCGGGCTGATCAAACTTCACCCGCTTTTTGAGTTTCAGGCGAGTAGCTTCTGCGATTTCAGCAGCGGTGCCCTTTTCAATTTCATAGTGGGCGGTGAGATTCAGCGAATCGGCTACCGCTTCCGCCACGCGTTCACTGCGAAGTATCGAAAGGTAGATATCGGCGGTGGGTGCCCCGGTGGGTAAGCCGGCAAAGGCTCCCAGTTGCCCCAACATTTCCGTTTGCAACCCGCCCTTGGGCATCTCGACCAAGATCGTTCCCTTGGCCGTGTATTGATTCGGCAAAGTTAAAACGTAAATGGCCGTGATCAGAGGCAAACCCAAAGCCAGGGTCAGGAAAATGGCGCGCCAGCGGCGAAGCACACGCAGGATACCGCCCAGACTCAAAACGTCGGGGACCGTCTCCTGGGGTTCCAAATCCAAAGGCTTGGGATAATCGCTCATGAAATCTCTGCCGGTTGATCGGTGGAAAAACGGCGGTTGCTTAAGTGGCTCATCATCTTCGCCTCAACCAGGACAGTGACAGCCAGCCGCGAAGCAGCTCCCAATCACGGGGTAGCATCAGTCCAAAGGCCTTCGCGAGCAGCACATAGAGTATCAGAAAAGCGAGCCCTCCCAGCACCAGAGCCTGCCAGCCGGACACCGGTATAAGGGAGCAAACGAAGGCGAGGCCTAGAGATAGGGCGATCACCCCCAGGATGCGAGCCCAGGGGATGGCGTCGCGAATGCGAATATTCAGAAGCCCGGTGGCCATTTTAGTAAGCCAAAACCAGGCCACCAAAGCCGCAATCACGGTGGCCGCGGGAGGACCGGCCATGCCCCACACCCGAATGAGCCAAAGGGTAAGCGCGAGATTCAAGCCAATGGAGACCGCGACTCCATAGAGAACCCAGCGCGGTTTGCCGAGCGAAGTCAAAATGACTTCAGGTGGGGCCATCCGAAACAGCACGAGAAACAGGTAAATCTGAAACACGGGAATGGCGCGCCGATAGGCATCGGTGTAAAGCAACTCAATGAACGGTGTGGCAAAGAAAACCAGAAACGCTCCCATGGGAATGAGAGCCAAGCTTTGCCTGCGATAAGACTCTCGCCAAAACCGGGCCACCGTGTCGAGCTTGCCTTCGTGATGCAGTTCGGCAATATGCGGGCGCATGACGGTGTTGGCCGCGGTGGCGAGCAACACCACCCCCGGAAACTCCACCGCCCCGACGGAGTACTGAGCAAAGTCCACCAAGCTCAGCATGTTCCCCACGATCACTTTGTCGAGACGCTGACCAATGGAGAGCGCCAAGGCCGAAACCGCAACCGGAACGGAGTAAGCGAGAAACCTCCTGGTGGCAATGGGTGAACCCGACCAAGAACCGTGAGTCAGTCGAGGGACATCCCAGAACAAGTGAAGGAAGCGCAGAAGCACCACCGCAGACACGGCCCAGAACACTGTCTCCAGGGAGTAGCCGCGGAGCACCAAGGTGAGAACCGCGACGGCTTGGAGCAGGAAAAAGGCAATGCTTAAGAGTGTTCCTCTTCCCGGCCGACCCACCGCGACCAGGTAGTGGAAATAGCCGAAACTGGGAAGCGCGAAGACACCGTAGAGCGCCGCCGCTCGTAGCAAAACGGGAAGGTCTGGGTTGTTGTAGAACCCTCCAATGGCTTCGGCACCAAAGAAGAGGGCGGCGCTGAAGACAAAGCCCGCGCTGACCAGAACCGCCAACCCCAGCATGAATACTGAACGCCGACGTTCTTCTGCCGCTCCGGGCACAAAGTAATAGAGAGCGGCGGGGGCTCCAAGCAGGAAGAACGGCACCAGGGCGTTGATGGTGAGCCAAACCTGCCGGTAGTTTCCGTAGTCTTCTTGGGTGAGTAAACGCACCAGACAAAGTCCAAGAAGGACCTGCCCTACACTTTGAACACCGCTGCCGACAGCGAGCAAAAGAACACGACTGGAAAGACGTTGACGAGGAGCAGTCATGAAATTAGGAGGGAGAGACCTGGGTTCAAGGGGCTAGTTCGTGGCGGTGGCGCGATCCACAATGAGGTAGATCGTGAGGATCTGTGTGGTGACCACCAGGATGTCTTTGAAAATGCCCCAGTAGTCTCGATCCTGCTGTTCTGGAATCCACACCGTGTCGCCTTCATAGAGGGTTTTTGCATCGTTGATAGAGACCCATTCCCCACCGAGAGCGCGAATGACCCGGGCCTTGCCCTTGTCGGCGTCTTCCGCATAACCGCCCGCCGCCTCAATGTAGTCACGAGCGGTAAGTCCCGGTTGGTGCAATACGTTTCCGGGAAACTCCACCAAACCTAAAACGCTGACAAAATCTCTGCGAGAGGGAATCTCAATCAAATCACCACGGGTTACCAGAATGTCTTCGCTTGTATCCCCCTCGACAAATAAGTCGATGAAGTTCACGACCATCAGCCCCGGACGTTCCCGGGACTTCACTTTGAAATACTCGTACTCGTCTTCACTCATGTCGGCGGGCGGAATGGTCTTGAGCCGTTCGAACTCACGATCTTCCGTGCGGATGGCCTCGCGCCTTGTGAGCCGTGCCTCTCCAAGGAACGCCTGGTCAGTAAATCCACCGGCCATTTTGACCACCTGGGAAATGGTGGTCTCGCCTTCGGTAATGGCATAGGTGCCGGGAAAGGCCACCTCGCCGCGCACGTCGACGAAACGACGCTTCCGTTCCACCGGAATGGACCGCACAAAGATCACGTCATCGGCGTGAAGCTGAATGTCCGGATATTGGATGTTGTCAGCGACTTCCAAACCACTCAGAACGGGCTTGAAGAAAGTTTCCGGCCGAGGAAGATCTTGAGACCACCCCGCTTCCGCGGCGAACAGCTCGCCATTGCCAGTGAGGAAGAATCGGAGGGGTTCCTCTTGGCCCTCGGGGTAGCGCACCACCTCAAGAG
>JABDJR010000693.1 GCA_013003415.1 Candidatus Eiseniibacteriota bacterium
CCATTCGCTCGGTTGTAATTTCGTTCCCCGCGCGCAAACGGTAGAAATAGATTCCAGCCGGCGCAGGCACGCCGCGGCTGTTTTTTCCATCCCAGCGGTAGGTGTGGGCTCCGGAATTCAGATGGTCGCGCTCCAAGGTCCGCACCCGCTGTCCCGAGGGATTGAAAACCTCTAGAGATACAAAGTCCTTCTGCTCCAGCTGAAACGAAATCGTGGTTTCGGAACGGAAGGGGTTGGGTGCGTTCCCCAAGCGGAAAGCGCGGGCTCTTTCGTCAGGAACGGAAGTCACGGTGGCCGCGCTTGCCGTAGTTTGGTACATGCCCTTTCCGTGCGTGGCCGCAATGACCACCTTGTCGACTTCCCGAGTTGCGATGGCATCCACAATCGCGGCTCCGATGAGATCCGAAGATTCCTGAGTCCACACGGTGTTCGAGCCGTTCACGAAGTAGCTACTGTAGAGCCCCGTCGTTGTTCCGACAAAGAGCAAGGTGAGGGGGCCGGTCGCACCGGGGGGAGTGTAGGAAAGAAACCGGACCGCGCGAACGGAAGGGCCGCCATTCCCGCCCAAGTTGCCTTCGATGGATTGCCAGGAAGTGCCACCATCCAAGGTCTCAAAGAGGCTATCCACGTAGTAATTCGAGAAAGCGACCACCACGTGCTGATCATCGTTCGGGTCGATGGCGATGCTGGAAACATAGGCTCCGGCCGGGAACCCCTTTCCGGTCCAAATGTCGATGGCCGCGGTTAACGCGGGTGCGGTGGCTGCGTTGTTGATGCGAAAGAGTTTACCCGAGGCGGTCCCGTAATAAAGAATGCCATTTACGGAGTTCGAAACGGTGAGGGCAGAAACGTAATCTCCGGGAGCGGCGTTGGAAAGTGTGTCCCAGTTCTCGCTTGCGGTCCCCGAATTAAAAGAGGGAACCAAAAACGGGTTGGTGTTCCGCCACACCCCGCTGCTTGAAGCGATGTACAAGGTTAGATCGTCGTTGGGATCTACGGTGAGAGGGTTGATGAAAAGGTAATAGCCACCTCCGGTGGGATCCACGCGTGCCCAGTCAAGAAGCGAGCCGGTATTCGAAAGCGTATATCGATAGGTCACGCCCCCCTGGGAAGAGACGTAGTAATCCCCATTGATTCCTGAGTGATTCGCGACCGCGCAAAAGCTCCCATCTCCTCCGTAGACCTCGGGCCAACCGGTGGAGAAGTTTTGCGTGTTGGTCCACACCGTGCCGTTGTCCTGAAGACCGCCAAGCAGGTAGTCGTTTGAGGTGTCCTCGTCGATGGCACAGGTGTAGAACTGGCTTGTGTGGTAGCCGTTGTTTCTGTTCTCCCACAGAACCTCGTTGGCTCCGGCGTTTGTGGTCTTGTGAACACCACCGTCGCTTGAGGAATAGGCAATAGTCGACGAACCCGGTTGGAAAACCAAATTGTGAACATCGGCGTGATGCTCGTCCGAACCGGTGGGTTCGTAGAGCCAGCCGCCCATTAAAGTGGCGTTTAGCTCGGTGGCGAACCCGTCGGTGCTTCGGTGCATCCACACGCCGCCAATGTAGACCGTGTTTTCGTTGGTGGGGTTTACCGTGAGCTGTTGGCAATAGCTGGAGTAACTTTGAAACGCAGCCGGGTTACCGAACACGTTTTCCAAGCTGTCGATGTTTGAGGAGCGGTCATCCCAGGTGCCAGTTCCATGGTTGTAGTGGAAGAAGCCCTGAACTCCGTTGGTGTTGTAGTCCGACACCAAGGCATACAACACATCGGGATTGGATGGCGCAACTTCAAGGGCAATACGGCCCGCGCTGATCATGGTTGGGGGAGTGATGTTGCTCCAGGTCACTCCGTCCGAAGAGGTGTATACGCCCCACTCCGTTCCCGAGTTGCTACTCAAGCTCGCGAACACACGACCGTTACTTCCCACGGCCACGTCCGTATAGCTCGACTGGTTCAGGGGATCATCAATCACCGCAGTCCAACTGGCGCCCCCGTCGACGGAACGGTAAATTGCGTTCCGGGTTGCCGCATACACTTCCGCTTGAGCCAGGTTGGTGGGGTCGATAGCCACCTGGTGCACATAGGCAAAGTCGGAAGCAATCGCCGGAGTGGCATCGTCGCACGTGGCAACCAACACGGCCCAGCTTTGCCCTCCGTCTGTGGACTTGTACACACCGTCGCCGCTGTAGGGTGAAGCCGGGAGGCCGGCGGAACTGCCCCGCAGCTCACCGGTTCCGTGATACCAGGTGTTCTCTTGGCCGGACCGCGTGTCTTGTGCAATGCACGAAACGCTTTGGTGTTGATTGGTGCCGGTGGTTTCTATCCAAGTGGCTCCCTGGTCGGTGGATCGCCACATACCCCCGGAAACGCCGCCGGCAAGTAACGTCTGGTAACTCGGGTCAGAGACGTCGATCGCCAGCGCGCGCGTGCGGCCGCCAACATTGATGGGGCCCCGCTTGGCCCAACCCGAAACATGACCCGAGGACACGCCTAGGTCTTGAAGCAAGGCCTCGAAGACCGATCCGTTTCGCTTGGGCATGTTCGCTTCATGTTTACGTTCAAGTTCGGCTATGTCTGGGGGGATGACACCGGTTGCCGGATCAACCAGTCGTCCAATCTCGAAAAGAAAACGCGCCTCAGGGTTGTCAGGCATCTCAGGAACCGCGTCTGCCGGAGGCACATCGGGGATGACAAAAGTTTGGGTAGGGTCAACCTGAGATTGAAGGCTTTTGCGGTGAGCTCGCTCAAGAGATTCGTTTTCGGCGTGAGCGGCAATCGAGAACAAAGAAGTGACCAACACCAAAGCAAGCATGCCTCGGATGGACGGCTGAAACATCAAGGGCTCCTTAAGCTATGTTGCACAAAGCGGGGATGGGCGGTGTCCCGAGTCGCGAATCGGAGGCAGCGGCAGTATAAAGAATGGCGGGAATTCTGTGAATGGCTAGAACCCAAGCCAGGCAAGGGTTTTAGGCGATGGCCGGAGGAGGGGAGAGAGGCCGACGGGAGGGGGTGTCGAAGCGCCGGTTCTGAAAAGAACGAAACCGGTGGCGATCCTCAACTACCAAAAAACGAACGGCCCAACGCTGTAGTGCCCAATCCACCCGAAGGAGGACAGCCCCCGGAGCAACAGCTGAGCTCCGATTAGAAAAAGGGCGATGTAGCTGACCCGCTGAATCCATTGAAAGCGTCTGGGATCAAACCGTTGCCCGGCCAAGCCAACCCCAAAGAGAGCGGGAGTTGTTCCCACTCCAAAAACGCCCATGAAGAGCATTCCAGTAATGGGGTGAGAGGTGCCGGCCGCGGCAAGGGCAAAAGTGGCGACGGCCCCGCAAGGAAGGAAGCCGTTTGCAAAACCCAGAGCTAAAGACTGCCCACTGTGAGGGAGCGATTGCCCGTGCTGAACCACGTTCTTGAAAATGGGCGCTCCCCAAGTGGGATGAGAAAGAAAGAGCCGGATGCGCTTCATGCCCAAAACGGTGATGAGAATGAGCGATCCCACCATGGTGGCAAACAATCCTTGAACCAGAGGCCCATGGGCGGTCCAACCCGCCAGCGAACCAAGACTTCCAAAGAAAAGACCGATGAGCATATAGCTCACGATCCGCCCGAGATTGAACAGAGTTAGGTCGGGAGTGCCACGGCTGTGCTTCGAAGAAAACCCCATGTGGAGCGGGCCACACATGCTCAAGCAGTGGCCGACGCTCATGCCCAACCCACCCACGAACATCGCAGCGTAACTCGCGACCATGATGGGTTCGGTTGGGTGACACGATGCGGTCATGCAAATCTCCTTCGTGCGCATCATAGCGGCGGGTTGCGGAAAAACATAAACGAACAACTCGATAACCCATATCGAAAAAAAGATGACACCGTTTTTAAAGCGGACCAATTGCATCATGTTTCTGCGCAATACATTCAAGCGATGTAACAGAAAGAACTTAACTGCATAACCGCACAAAAACGATTCGAAAGATCCTTTTTGTATTGATAGAGACCTATCTATTCAATCAATGAGGATAAAGTGCTCGTCAGTGCGATATTCACCAACGTAGATCGTTCTACCGGACAAAAGACTATGAATATCGCTCTCTCAAAATCAACTGCAAAGATGCCTGAAGCTCCCGCTCAAGAGCGAGAGTCATGTCTTCATTGCGGATTGAACCTTCCGAGCCATCGGCAGCACGAAGCCTTCTGTTGTTCGGGATGCAGGGCGGTCTATCACCTCCTCCAAGACCAAGATCTGACGCAGTTTTATGACCTGCGAAAAGGGTCGGGTGTTCCGGCAACCCCACGCGATGAAAACCTGGATTGGCTGGCTCCTCTTTTGGTTCAAAACACGTCCGATAGCGGCGCACAAAACCTAAGCCTCAGCGTGCAGGGTATTCACTGCGCGGGTTGTGTTTGGTTGCTTCGAGAAACGTTTCGTAAGCATGCGGGTGGCACCGACATTCGCATCAACCCCACGCGCGGTCGCGTCGACTTGTCTTGGGACAGCACCCAGGGTGCGGTACAAGACTGGATTCAAGAGCTGGCAGGCTTTGGCTATCACCTCGGCCCTCTCGGTTCCGGTTCTTCACAACAGCTTCGCCCCCTCGCCCTTCGACTCGGAATCAGCGCCGGGATTGCCGCCCAGGTCATGATGTTCAGCCTCGCTTTTCACTTGGGGCTGGGTGCCGATGGGGGATCGATCTACAACGTCCTAGGCTGGACAAACTTTATCCTGGCGATTCTGGCCCTCACAATCGGTGGCTCCTTCTTTATCACCAAAGCTTTTTACGGGCTTCGTCGGGGTGTCGCTTCGATGGATCTCCCCATTGCCATCGGCATTCTTCTGACCTTCACCGCTTCCACCTGGGCCTATTTCCGGTTCGGTCCAGAGGAAGCCTACTTTGATTCGGTGTGCATCTTCATTGCGCTCATGCTGACGGGGCGGTGGGTGCAAGAACGGATGCTTGAGCGGAATCGAGCCAGCCTCCGCGACGACCCCGGGCTTGAACATTTGGTGGCCCGCCGTCAGAAGGCCGACTCCAGTCTTGAAATGGTTCCGGTGACAGAACTTCAAGAGGGTGACCGCGTGATGGTGGTCCCGGGGGATTTGTTTCCCGTGCGCGCCGAGATCGAACACGACGCCACCATCTCTCTCGACTGGATTAACGGAGAATCCGCACCCAAGACGGAACCCGCCCAGAGCGTGGTTCCGGCCGGAGCCTTCAACGTGGGATCAGAAGCCATTGCTGCGATCTCGAAAGAAGACTTCAAGAACTCGGGATTGACGGAGTTACTTTCCGAAGCCACGCAAACCGCCGATTCCGGACAGGGATCCTGGGCACGTCTGAGTCAGATCTATGTGCTGGCCGTCTTAAGCCTGAGCATTCTTGGGTTCTGGCTCTACCTCAATGACGGTGTGGAGGCCGCGACAAAGACCGCGGTATCCATCCTGGTGATTACCTGTCCCTGCGCCATTGGTTTGGCGATTCCTTTAGCTGCAGAAATGGTTCTGCACCGGCTACGCCAGCGAGGTGTCTTCGTACGCAGTGCCGACTTTCTTGATCGTGCCTTTGGCATCCGACAAGTTGTTTTTGACAAGACCGGCACCTTGACTCTGGGGCGTCTCGATATCACAGAAGACACCAAGCTCGCGTTAAGCGGACTGACCGCGGACCAGCGAGCGGTGCTTGCCACCATGACAAGCTTTAGCAACCACCCTAAGAGCCGAGCCATTCACCGCGCGATCGATGAGCCCACCCTTCCCCTGAACTCCATTCGCGTTTCTGAATTTCCGGGATCCGGGCCTCTGTTGGCGCACGATGGTAAGACCTACCGCTTTGGTCACGGAGCCTTTGCTTTGGACGATGACCGGGGCGGATCTGCGGAAACCGTCTTCAGCATGGACCGTGAGCGGCTTTTGAATGTGAGCTTTGAAGAATCTCTCAAAGTCGATGCGGTTCATGCGATCGATCTTCTTCGCAATCAGAACATGGTCACCTACCTCCTGAGCGGGGATCACGAAGAGAAGGTGCAAGAAGCCGCAGAACGCCTGGGTATTCCTAAGACCCGCCAGTTCGGAGCCATGAAGCCCGAGGACAAGGCGCGTTGGGTCCGCGAGATCAACGACAAGAACACACTCATGGTGGGTGACGGCATCAACGATGCCCCCGGCTTTGCCGAAGCCCACTGCACGGCAACTCCCGCCATCGACCAGCCCTTTCTTCCCGCAAGAGCCGACTTCTATCTGTTAGGAGATCGCCTCAGCGGAATCAGCCTTGCTTTGCACGCAGCCAAGCGGTTTCGACAACTGGTCACCGGCAGTTTGATCACCTTTGTGGCGTACAACGTGGTTGCGATCACGCTTTGTTTCATGGGGCTTGTGAATCCTTTGGCTGCGGCCATTCTGATGCCACTGAGCTCTCTTGCTGTTTTATCCATCACTCTATTCCGATTAAGGGAGAACACCTATCCATGGAAGCTCTCATTCTGACCCTGTTCATTAGCCTCGTGCTTGTGTTTTTGGGCGTCATTCTTTTAGCAGTGTTGGTTTGGCGCGGTCACCTGGAACACGGGGATGGACTTTCCCTGTTGCCGCTCGAAAAGGACGGGACTTCGACGACAGAAGAGTCACCGTCTAAGCAAAGGAGGTCATGATGGAATCGGGAGCCGCTATGCGGACGACCCAGATTACTTACGATGACGGCATCACTCGACAGTTCTTGTGGGCAACCACGCTCTGGGGCTTGGTGGCGTTGTTGTTGGGAGTCGTGGTCGCGACGCAACTCTCGTTTTGGCAGGCAAACTTCGGCACATCCTGGTTGAGCTTTGGGCGTTTACGTCCACTGCACACCAACGCGGCCATTTTTGCTTTTGTAGGAAACATGATGTTTGCGGGTATTTACTACTCGACCCAACGTCTTCTGAAGGCACGCATGGCCTCCGACATCTTGAGTCGGATCAATTTCTGGGGATGGCAACTGATCATCGTGTCCGCCGCCCTCACTCTCCCCATGGGCTACACCCAAGGGAAAGAGTACGCCGAACTGATTTGGCCCATCGACATTGCCATCGCCGTTGTTTGGGTGGTGTTTGCCATCAACTTCTTCTGGACGATTGCGAAGCGGAACGAACCCAAGCTCTACGTAGCCATCTGGTTCTACATTGCGACGATCATCACCATTGCGGTGTTGCACATCGTAAACAGCTTGGTGATTCCCACGAGCCCCGTGCACAGCTACTCGCTTTACGCGGGAGTGCAAGATGCGCTGGTGCAATGGTGGTACGGCCACAACGCGGTGGGTTTCTTCCTCACCACGCCGATTCTCGGCATCATGTATTACTTCCTGCCAAAAGCGGCGGAACGGCCGGTCTATTCCTACCGCCTTTCCATTGTTCACTTTTGGGCGCTCATTTTCATCTACATTTGGGCCGGGCCCCATCATCTTTTGAACACGGCCCTTCCCGCCTGGACTCAGTCCTTGGGCATGGTGTTTAGCCTCATGCTGTGGGCCCCATCCTGGGGCGGCATGTTGAACGGGCTTCTCACTCTGCGCGGGGCGTGGGACAAACTGCGCACCGAACCCGTCATCAAGTTCTACGTGGTTGCTATCACCTTCTACGGGATGTCGACCTTTGAGGGGCCGCTGCTTTCCATTAAAGCCGTGAACTCGCTCGCGCATTACACGGACTGGATTATTGCTCACGTGCACGCGGGTGCTCTGGGTTGGAACGGGTTTATGGCCGCGGGCATGATTTACTGGCTGGTGCCGCGTCTCTACGGAACCAACCTGTGGTCGAAGCGCCTTGCCGACGCTCACTTCTGGATCGGAACCTTCGGGTTGTTGCTCTACGTGGTTGCCATGTGGACCTCGGGCATCAACCAAGGATTGTTCTGGCAAGCCCTCGACGCCGACGGCTTCCTCAAGTATCCCGACTTTGTTGAAGGCTTGGTTTCGGCTCGCTTCCTCTATCACATGCGTCTTATTGGAGGCACGCTGTACCTGCTCGGCTACATTCTCTTGATCGTGAACGTGGTCCGCACGGTCGCCAGCGGCAAAGCCGTCAACGTCACGGTAGACGTTGCCGTCCCCGAAAAAGAACACGGCCCCGGCTTCCGGAAGCTCGTGTTGGCTCGACCCATCGTCTTCACCCTGATGTTCACGGGATTGGGCGTCATCTTCTTCTACGGCGGCCTCATCGCAGCCATCTTGGCTTTGGGCGGCATGCTGATTCTGGCCACCGCGACCTACTTGCTCACCGGCGACTCTTGGGGTCAGGGCTATCACCGGGCGCTGGAGGGGAACTCCACCGCGTTTACGGTGCTGGTTTTGGTGGCCATTCTTGCGGGCGGTATTGCCGAGCTGATTCCCTCGATGATCATTCGCAATGAGGTGCCGGCCATTTCCTCCACCGGCGAACTCATGACGCAGAAACCCTACAGCCCGCTGGAGCTGGCGGGTCGCGATGTCTACATCGCCGAGGGTTGTTACAACTGTCACAGCCAGATGATTCGTCCTTTGCGCCACGAAACGCTCCGCTATGGCGAGTACTCGCGGCTCGACGAATTCATCTATGACCATCCGTTCCAGTTTGGGTCGAAACGAACGGGGCCGGACTTGCATCGGGTCGGAGGCAAGTATCCCGACTTGTGGCACTACACGCACATGATGGATCCGCGATCGACGTCGCCGGGATCCAACATGCCCTCCTACGCGTGGCTGAAGGACTCCAAAGTTAGCGGGCCCAAGTTGCAGCGAAAGCTCGAAGTCATGCGGCTCTTGGGCGTGCCCTACAGCGATGACGACATCGCTTCTGCGGAAGCCACGATGTTGAGTCAGGGAAAACTGATTAGCGACGCCTTGGCCGAAACCGGAATTGAACTCGAGCCCGATAGTCAGATGGCAGCCATCATCGCCTACCTGCAAAGAATGGGGCGCGGGCCGCGTCCCACTGGTCCTGAAGAACCGGTGGCAGAAGGAGGCTTAGAATGATTCAGGAATTCTTACGAACCACACCGTTTGCATTTTGGCCTCTCATGGCTTTCTTCCTCTTCTTCGGCACGTTTATCGCGGTGTTAGCCGTGGTCTTGTGGGGAGCGTGGAAGAAGCGAGCCTTCGATGACGTGGCTCACCTGCCGCTTCTCGATGATCAGGGGGAGGAGCGATGAGTAAACCGGAAGAAAACAAAGTCGATCAGGTATTCGAACACGACTTTGACGGCATTCAAGAGTTCGACAACCGTCTTCCTAACTGGTGGCTCTACACGCTGTACGGGGCGGTGATCTTTGGGGTGTTGTACTGGATGTACTTTCACACCACGGCGGTTGGCCCGTTGCCCGAAGAGCGCTATGAGATGACGGTCATCCAACACAACGAAGAGCAGTTGGCCAGGATGGGAGACCAAGAACTGACCGACGAAACTCTCATGATGATGGCGGCGGTTCCGGCTCGGGTGGCCGAGGGAAAAGCGCTATTCCAGCAGTTCTGCACCGTGTGTCATTTGGAACAGGGTCAAGGCTCGGTCGGTCCGAACCTGACCGACAAATACTGGATTCACGGACCGGAACCCCTGACCATTCATGGGACGGTGATGAATGGCGTGCCGGAAAAGGGCATGGCGGCCTGGGGAGGCCAGCTTGGCCCCAAGCGGGTGAACGATGTGGTGGCCTTTGTGCTGACGCTTAAGGGAACCGAAGTGGCCGGCAAAGATCCCGAAGGTGAACTGTACGAGACGGAAGGTCCCTAGGTAACAGCTTGGCTCAAACACAACCACGCAAACGCACCGAGATTCGTTGGCCCGAGAAAGATACGGTCTACACCATCAACCCCGATGGGTCCCGTAACTTTCTCCATCCGGCCGATGTGAAGGGCCGGTGGCAGATCCGAAAGAACGTCTTTTGGACGATTCTGATTGGGGTATATCTGCTGCTGCCGCTGATCACGATCAAGGGCGCTCCAGCCGTGCACATCGACATTCCGGGCCGGGCCGCGACCTTATTCGGGTTCACCTTCACCAACCAAGACTTCTACCTGACGTTCTTTGTGGTGAGCGCGATCGGTTTCAGCTTGTTTGTGGCCACGTCTCTCTATGGTCGCGTGTGGTGTGGTTTCGCCTGTCCCCAAACCGTGTTCTTGGAAGGGGTGTTTCGCCGGATCGAACGCTGGATCGAGGGGTCGCGGGCGAAGCGCATTCGTCGAAACATGGGCCCCTGGAACTTCGATAAGGCGTGGCGGAAGATTTTGAAGCACGCGGCGTTCTTGGGGCTAAGCGCGCTGATCGCTCACGCTTTCGTGGCCTACTTCATTCCCGCCAAAGAACTCGGCATGGCGGTGTTTCAATCGCCATCCAATCACTGGGCGGCGTTTCTGTGGACCTTGTTCTGGACGGGCATGCTCTACTTCAACTACTCGTGGTTTCGGGAGCAAACCTGTCTGATTATTTGCCCTTATGGTCGTTTGCAATCGGCCCTGATCGATCAGGACACGAAGGTCATCGGCTATGATGACTCTCGCGGGGAGCCGCGCTCCAAAGTGAACGACGACGGGGGCGACTGCATCGACTGCCATCGCTGTGTACAGGTGTGTCCTACGGGAGTGGATATCCGAAACGGGCTGCAAATGGAGTGCGTCGGTTGTTTTAACTGCATCGACGCCTGCGACGACATCATGGATAAGCTTGGAAGACCGCGAGGTCTCATTCGCTACGATTCCGGCCGAGCCTTTGCTACCGGCGTGCGGCGGAAGCTGCTCCGGCCTCGGTTCTACCTCTATGTGGTGCTTGCTATCTTGGGGTTAGTGGTGGCAACGACCATGATGTCTCGCCGTACCGACTTTGAAGCCAAGGTACTGCGCGCTCGGGGTATGCCGTACCAAATCGAGGGTGAGGAGCTCAGAAACCTGTGGACCCTGCGGGTTCAAAACAAGACGAGAGCGGAAAAGACGTTCTTTGTTTCCGTAGCCGGGGACAAGGGTGCGCCGGAAGACACCCGATTCGTGGTGGCCCAGGAAAAACTGCGCGCCGGGCCCATGTCTCAGGCGGAAACGCCGGTGTTCTCCTATGTGACTCGTGATACTTACGAGGAGCCGTTTCCCATTGCCTTTACGGTGGTCGATTCCGCGAGTGGTACGACCAAGGTGGTTAACTTCAAATTCCTAGGACCTTAAGGCCATGAAAAAACTCATTCGCGAAAAACCATGGATCCTAGTGCTGGCGTTGATGGCGGCGTTCATCGTCTCGGACATCATTCTAGCCACCGTGGCATTCAAGAATCCGCCGGTGCGGATCGAGACAACGCCCTAGCCGAAACGAGAGCTGCTGTCATGTCGGCTTGCTTGCGGCTCAAACCTGCTCCTAGGCGTTAGGCTCAGTGCGTTCCTGCGCCCGCGGGAATTGAGAAGTTCACAGATCCACGCGGTTTCCAGGCGTATTCTGTGGCTTCCGCATCGCGGATGTGTTCGCCAGCGGTTCCCGCATCCATGGTGAACGTGCGGTGTTTGCTGGGGAGTTGGATGCCGCCAACGTTTTTGTACGCCTCCAGCGTAATCAGTTTCTCGGGTCCTGGTCCGCCGGGAGCCACGAGTTTACTGGTCACGATATAGAGCGCACCGCCGACGAGATGCGTTTCGGGGTGAAGTAGAACCTTGTAGTAATCGTCAGGCGAATCCCCGGCCCCTGCCTCATAGGTAACCATCACCTGTTGGTAGGTTGTGCCTTCAAAAGTAAAGTCGTCCAATTTCTCAAAACTTGCGTTGGAATCGGCAAAGACAAAAGGAATGGCGACAAAGTAATACGGGGTCAACGCCCAGAATCGCGGAGGGGGTGAAAATTCGGCGTCGGCCGGGGCAATCCACGCCTCACTTCCGGTCCAGCCAAAGGTCACGTCGCTTCCGGCTACGGTATGGCGGGCCTGTCGGCTGCGGGTGTCAACCGATTGCTTGGTGTTCACGACCGCGTCCGGTCCTCGGTCCCTCATGTGATAGACCCAACGAAACTCCAGAACTTCGTTGTTGAGCCAGGTTTCCAATCCGCCGTGGGCTTTGATGGAAGCCGCAATCAGCTGGCCGCCTTCGCTCATCTGGAGGTGGGCGTCCATCTGTTCGCACAAGATTTGGACGTCGGACTTTTGGGAAGTGCATCCCAGGAGAGAGAGCGCGCCAAGGCTGAACGCAAGAATAAGGGTCTTCATGTGACTGGCTCTAGACCGAGAACTGCAGGTTCACAGGTCCGGGAATGAGCCCCGCCCGAAAGCCTTCGTCCAGCAAGCGACGCACCGCTTCGCGGCCGCTATCCCCGTAGTCCACCGTACGCTCGTTCACGTACATGCCCACAAACTCGTCCGCGAGTTCCATGTTCATGTCGCGGGCGTACTGGAGCGCGTGCTCCACCGCTTCTTCGCGATGCTCCAAGCCGTAGACAATCGACTCTTTCAGCAGACGCGAAATGGTGGCGATCTTCTCTTCGCCCAAGTCGCGGCGAATGGCGTTGCCGCCCAGGGGCAAGGGGAGCCCGCCGGTACGCTCTTCCCACCACTTACCCAGGTTCACGATTTCTTTGAGGCCCTGCTGCTGGTAGGTGAGCTGGCCCTCATGAATGATGAGACCGGCATCGACCTTGCCATCGACCACGGCTTGGATGATCTGATCGAAGGGGATCACCGTGAACTTGAAGTTCCCGATCATGAGCTTCAGCTCAAGGAAAGCCGAGGTCATGACGCCCGGAATGGCGATCAGTCGCGAGCGGAGGTCGTCGACCGCCATTTCTTCTCGAGCCACCACCATGGGGCCGTAGCCCTCACCCATGCTGGCCCCGTGGGGGAGAAGCATGTACTTGTCCTGGATATAGGCGTAGGCGTGGATGCTCACCGCGGTGATATCGAGCTCTTTCCGCATGGCCCGCTGATTGAGGGTCTCGATATCCTGCAAGATGTGCTCGAAGTCGTAGGGGCCCATGTCGATCTTGTGTTTGGCCAGGGCGTAATGCATAAAAGCGTCATCGGGGTCGGGGCTGTGGCCGAGGGTGAGTACTTCTTTATTCATGGGGGTCCTCAAAGCGCGGATTTGGGCTAAAGAATAGGTAAGCGGTTTCTAAACAAAGATTTAGACAAAAACCTCGAAAGACGAGGCAAATCAAGGCCATGAGTCTAGCGGCATTGGGCCCCAGATGCCATGTTTCTTGAGGTCCCTGCGCCTCGGGGTTGACGTCGAGGCCTTAACCCTCTTAAATCCCAGGGGTTAAACGAATGTGATTCAGGAGGGCAATCATGGTGACCGGAAAGTGGAAGCGACTGAGCCTTGGGGTCTTAGTTGGGGTGATGATGTTGGGGCTCGTTCCCACCGCGCAGGCCGAAGCGCCGTTTTTCTATGACCCGTTGGGCCAACACGTTTTATATGACCCAGAGTTCTATCCGCTGAACCGCAGCGCGGGTCTGTTGTCGGTCATGGCTCAGGGCTGGTCTGTACCTTCAGACAGTCCGACCGAAGGTGTTTTCGAACAAGACTACGAACAAGAGTATCGCCTGCAATGGGTGGCATCGCTCGACCCACGATACTCGCTTTTAGTTGAACTCAAAGGTTCTTCTAAAGACGATGTGATCGGCGACGACTACTTCTTGAAGTCTGAGTTTTTGTACCAGGGTCTCGATGCTCCGCTGTACTTGTACACCGGTGTGCGTTTCCCTGAAGAGGGCGACTTCCTTTGGTACGGCGGTGTGGAGTCCCTGTCCTATCGCATTAGCGACATGACCGGTAGTGAGAACGCCACCATGCCTCTCGCGTTTCGCGGGTTCGCTGAAGTTCGTACGCGAGTTGAGGGAGAAACCGACCCCGTCTTACGACTCATGGCTTTGGCTCACACGCTCCCCGAGTTGGGAGTGCAGGGTCTTACCCTCAGTTTTGGGCTCGATTCGTTCTTCCAAGAAAACAACGAGCCCACCTGGTTGCTTGAAGCTCACGCCGAGTACCGCATCTTTGGCAGCTTTTTGCGTTGGGTGTTGTTGAGCGGTTACGCCTACGATATTGAAACCGAAGTACAACGCTTGAGCGTGGGAGTTCGAGCGGAGTTGTTCTAAGTGGAACCCCGGGACCAGCGCTCCGACGCGCTTCCATCGGGAAACCCACCTGAAGACATTCAGACTTTACGCGGCCTGGGATATAACTGGGCCGCGTTTCTTATGCCCTACCCATGGTTGCTAGGCCACGGCCGTGTGACCTGGGGCATGATTCTCCTCATCACGGCCAGCCTACCCGTCATCGGTTTTGCCCACATTCTGCTCTATCCCATTGTCGCTTTCTATTTGGGCAAGAAGGGTTACGAAATCGCCTGGCGCCATCGTCCTTATCACAGCCTCGAGCAAATGCAGGAGAACCATAAGGAGTGGTTCCTCTGGGGCGTGATCTTCAAAGTACTGTTTTGGCTCACCTTCATCTTCTTCTGGTTCTACATGATGTGGTTCATGAAGCAGCCCGAGTTCCGGGAACTCCTCGAGCAGATGTATCCGGGGATGTTTGGCTAGGTGGCTAGTCCGCGGGGTGGCAAGGCCGATGGGGGGCTAATCCAGCGAGTGCCGCGCCCATTAGCCGATGGACTACAGGCGAAAGCTAGGTGTCTTCATGTAGCTTGGCGGGGTAATCCCAAGCGATTCCAGCATAGCGGGAGCAAACTCTAGGTAGTCGACGGATTCTTTCTGGGTCATCACCGACTTGCTGTTGTAGACGAGCAAAGAACCCTCAGGAATGTGGCGACCGGAATGGTGATCGGTGATGGGAAAGATCTCATAGCCAAGATCGGTTGCCCCAACCTTGCGGTCTCCCACTTGAACCTCGGTCTTGTTGTCCAAGATCTTTGTGGTGAGGGTGACTTTGTTTCGGTTCCGATCCCAGCGTAATTCCAGATCCGGGAGATCGGCGGATTTCGCTTCGAGTTCCTCAACAAAAGACATGGCCTGCTTCTCGTCCGAGAACATCAGGGTGTACTGGGGCTTCATGGCGGACTCCACCTCAAAGGCCCATTT
>JABDJR010000698.1 GCA_013003415.1 Candidatus Eiseniibacteriota bacterium
CTCGTAAACAATAAGCCCTACTTTTCCCGCGCACTCGACCCCGATCTAACCACCATGGTCAATAGCGAATTCCGTGTTGCCACCTCTCACAGCGGACTTTTCCCCTGGTTCTCGCTGTCGGCAAATGATCACCCTTGGCTATCCGTGTTGTTTGATGAACCCAATGTTGAAATCGACCCCGAAACCCTTCGTCGCGCCATGGTCTACTTCTTCTCCAACTACCATTTCCCTGTAAACCCCTATGCCCAAAAGACAACCGCGTTTGGTTCCAAGGAAACAGCAGGCGCGAAACTCTTTGCCGAACGATGCGAGGGGTGTCACCAGTCTCGACTCGCCGCCAACGATCCGGCTTCCCGAGTTTCCAAACAAGACTGGGAACACTATGTGTTGGAGCTTCAGGGACCCATTGTGTGGGGTTCCGATCAGTATGAGCGCACAGGAATTGAACCTTATGTCCACGAAAAAGGTGCGCGAGTCCCCTCTCTTCGCCGGCTCCACCAGAAGTACCCATATTTCACCAATGGGACGGCGACCAGCCTCAACGAGGTGCTATCCCGTTTCCGCTGGGACGGGCAAACGGGGTCTCATTTCTCAACCGCCCCTACTCAGACCTTCACCCCGGAAGAGCGAGCGTCTCTGATTGCTTTTCTGAGGCTACTCTAAGAGGGCGCCCTACCTTGCAACTTCTTACGGGCACCAGCGGCTACAACTACAAAGAGTGGAACGGGATCTTTTACCCCGAGAGCACGAAGCCCGATGCCATGCTGAAGAGTTATGGTGAGAAACTTCCAACCGTAGAACTCAACAACACGTTCTATCGAATGCCTAAGCGAGTGGTATTGGAAACTTGGGCGAGCCGCGTTCCCGACGACTTTCGCTTCTCCATCAAGGCCTCCCGGAGAATCACTCACATCCGCCGCCTGAAAGACGCGCAAAGCGAAATTGGATTTCTATTTCAAAACCTTGAAGTCCTTGGCGAAAAACTCGGCGTGGTTCTAGCTCAGCTTCCACCCACGATGAAAGTGGACGTAGAGAGGCTAAAACTCTTTCTGGAAATGCTACCCGGTGAGGCTCCCGTTAGTTTTGAGTTTCGGCACCCCAGCTGGCACTGCGAAGAAGTCTACGATGTGCTTCAAGCCCACCAAGCGGGCGTGGTGACAACCGATGCCAAGAGCGATACACCTGAGCCCATGCGTGCGACATCGTCCATCGGATACTTTCGACTCCGAAAACCCGAATACCCTGACCAGGAACTCGATGACATCGCGGCAAGCATCAAAGCCCAACCTTGGGCAAAGTGCTTTGTCTTTTTTAAGCACGAGGAAGAGGCTATCGGGCCGCTCTTGGCGATGAAGTTCCAGGAACGCTTTTAAGGATTTTGAATCCAATCCAATGGAAAATCCGGTGGAAGACGAACAAGATCGAAGAGAGTCGCAATGAGTTCCTTTTCTTCCCCCGCCCGATATGGGCTCAGGAATTCCCAAACCACTTTTCCTTCGCGCGTAATTTCGAAGGCTCGACCAGAATTAGATTCGCAAACTAGAACATGATCGTTGGGCAGGAGCTGAATGGAACCGCAATCATAGGTCCAGAAGGATTCAGGAGGGCTTCCTTCATAGGTCCAAAGAATTTCTCCCGAATCGAATTCCAGCTCTAAGACCCTAGAAAAGCCCTGGTTTCCGCGGTTGTCCAAAAGCAGAATACGATCGTCGTTTTTAAAGATGGGCTGGTGCTGCGCGACCCATTCTCCCTGCTTCGCCCAAATAATGCGCCCCGTAACCAGATCCATAATGGCAAGAGAGCTGATGGTCAAACACGAGATCAGCACGTTCCCCGGCCCAAGGCGCGGGTCTCCGGAGAAGTCGTCGAGGAGTTGGATGGTGTTGGTATGCAGCAAATCCCCGTGTTCGGGAACTTCGCCTAGGTGATTGGCATAAGGAGAATTTTCGAATGCTTCTAAAATAGAGATCTTCTTTAGAAGTTTGCCCTCCGGAGAAAGAACGGTGACAAAGTCTTCATAGATAACCTGACGCTGGTGAATCCGGGGTAACAACGCCGGTTCCCGAGTGAGGACAAAGATGTAACCGTTCTCTTTCACCCTCAAATCATGGTGGCAACCGTGTCCGTAGGCCCAGATCAGATTGGAGTCTTTGTCGATCTTAACCAGCCCGAGCCCCTCGAAAATAACCAGCAAGTCCCCATTGGGATAGAGATGAACGCGGCGAAAATAGTCTGGAGCGTTCGAGTCTCCGGGTACTTCCATATCGGGAAAAGCCGATTTGAAAGCAAAAGTCCAGCGATGAAGAAGTTTGCCTTCCGCGTCCATGAGCTGAGCTTCCGGGCTGTGCCCAGAGACGAACAGATTTGCCCCCGGGGCAGATAAGCTTTCATCCCAACTCAGAACCCCACCTGGGCTTGTGGCTTCGCGGCTGCCACTGAGATAACCAAGACTCTGCAGCCTTTCAAGATTCTCCTTCTCTTCTTCAGATAGCCCGGGGAGATCCGTTGGACTCAGGCGCCAACGCCCTTTTAAAGCCTTCCAGTCATAGGTCACCGCCCTCGGGTCGGTGACAAAGGAGGCCTCCGGCTCTTGACGATCAGAGGAATCGCGCTGGAGCCACCAAACGGTTGCCCCCAACCCGAGAAGGAGTACCAGGATTGCAACTACTCGCACCCGCCTATGCTCCTTTCCTTGGACTTCCTAGCCATTGCCGATTCCCTTGGTCGGTCCTATGATTGCCGCCCACCCTTTGGAGAATAAACAACATGCAGTTGATCCGTCCCTTTCGCGGGGTTCGCCCCAACCAAAACAAAGCCGGTGAAATCCTCGGCCCGCCTTATGACACCTTGAGCGTGGATGAGGCTCGAAGCCGATCGGCCGGGAAACCGAACTCATTTCTGCACGTTTCTCGCGCTGAAATTGATTTGCCCTTGGATATTAACGTCTACTCGCCACAAGTGTACGCCAAGGCGAGAGAGAACTACGACCGGCTAAAGGCCGATGAGCTTCTCATCCGCGACGATCAACCCTGCTACTACCTTTATCGCCAGGTCATGGGATCTCACAGCCAAACCGGCTTGGTGGCAGTCGCCTCAGTTGCGGCTTACGACGAAGGGCGCGTTAAGAAGCATGAACACACACAGCCAAAGAAAGAAACGGACCGGGTGAATCAGATCGTCGCCCTTGAAGCTCAAACCGGACCGGTTCTTCATGCCTTCCGCCACGATCCCGCAATATCGAAGCTTCTGGAGCCGACAACCGACCCCGTTTCCGACGTGGTAACCGATGACGACGTTCGCCACACCTTATGGTTGGTGGACGACCCCACAAAGATTAAAGCCATCACTGAGGCCTTTAACAACCTCGAGGCTATTTATATTGCGGATGGACATCATCGCTCGGCTGCGGCCTCCCGGGTGGCCAAACAATTTCGAGAGGAGCGAAACCATCGCGAAGATCACGACTCGCAGTACTTTCTATCTGTCATCTTCCCCGACCACGAACTTCAAATTCTGGACTACAACCGGCTGATTCTGGATCTTAATGATCACTCGACAGACGAATTCCATGCGCTTCTGGAAAACTCCTTTAGCATTGAACCTTCCTCGGGCCCGGTGGCCCCACAAACCCGTGGTGAATTTGGCATGTACATGGAGGGAACCTGGTCGAAACTCACCCTGAAACCGGCTCTCATGCCGACGGATATCCTTGAGCGTTTAGACGTCAACATATTGGAGAACCTCGTCCTCCGACCTGTGCTTGGTATTGAAGATCAGCGCACCAACCCACGTATCGACTTTGTGGGTGGTATTCGGGGTCTCAAGGAGCTTCAAGACCGAGTAGACCGGGGCGATGCGGTGCTCGCTTTCTCTTTCTTCGCTACCTCGGCCGAAGATTTGTTTGCCGTGGCGGATGCGGGTGAAGTCATGCCAACAAAGTCCACTTGGTTTGAACCCAAGCTGGCCGACGGCATGGTCTCTCACGAAATAGGGTAGGCGCTAGGCATTATGGCCCGGGTTCTGCTAGCAGCCACGGTCTTAGCTTCGTTCTTATTGAAGGTCCTCCCGCCTTTGCGTTTTGTTCTCCCGGGCGACTACGTTCGATTTTTGGGAGCCGACCCTTGGTACCACGTTCGACTTGCGGAAAACCTTGTCCGCCAGTTCCCGAAGCGAGTCACTTTCGATCCCTATGCCATCAGCCCGGGGGGCATGGAGGTTCCGGTTGCTCCGCTGATGGACTATCTCATTGCCATCCCGGCTCTGATTCTTGGATTGGGAAACCCATCCACCGAACTTGTTGAACTCACGGCTGCGTATTTCCCGCCCGTAGTGGGAAGCCTGATTCCCATTCCGGTTTACTTCTTCACAAAAAAGATCTTTGGAACCGCAGCCGGTCTTTTTGCCGCATTCCTTGTCGTCGTCATGCCCAGCACGCTTGTGTTTCGGTCTTTGTTGGGGTTCGCCGATCATCATGTTTTGGAAGTCGCCTTGAGTACTACCACGATGGCCTTCCTTTGCTACACCCTTGAGTCCGAGGAACCCCTCAGTTTGAAAAGAGGGAAGACGAGAATTTTCCTAGGCCTCGCCAGCTTAGCTTTCTTGTCTTATCTCCTGGGTTGGATTGGAAGCGGCTACTTCGTGTTCCTGCTTTCGGTTTTCTTCATCTTGCAAAGCCTGGTGGACCACAGCCTTGGCCGGGGGATCAACCACACCCTGATAGGCGCCTGC
The DNA here is from genome assembly GCA_013003415.1 of Candidatus Eiseniibacteriota bacterium. GTDB lineage: Bacteria > Eisenbacteria > RBG-16-71-46 > JABDJR01 > JABDJR01 > JABDJR01. Next base: position 4,729 of record JABDJR010000698.1, read on the forward strand.
TTCTTTGGCCTGGCGGGACTGCTTGCCCTTCCCTTCATCGGTAGTTCCGGGATGCTCCGTTTGTCCGTCCTCGCGACCTTGGCGGGAGCGGTCATGCTTTTGGGCCTAGCCGCGGTAAGTAAACTGGTTGAAAAACGTCCTTCCTGGTTGTTCCCGGTTTTGGTCTTGTTACTCGGAGTGGGCTCGCTTCTTGCTCTGAAGAACTTCGCTCCCGGAATCTACAACGATTTTGTCGGTCGCATTCAGTTGAAACCACTCACCGGAGGTTTGGGCACCGTCGACGAAGCCAAGCCCCTCACCTATCGACAGGCCTGGCAGATGTTCAGGATAGGGCTTCCCTTAGGCGGCCTATCGCTAATTTTTCTCTGCCTTGGGTTTTTTAAAGATTCCAGACCCGGCATTCTGCTGCTCCTTACCTGGAGCGTCATCATGAGCCAAGCCACTTTTCTTCAAGCTCGCTTCAGTTATTACTTGGCAGTGAATGTTGCGATTCTTGGAGGGATTGCTCTCTCGTGGCTCGTCACTTGGGTGCGATCAAAAAAAGCCGGCGCAGAAAAACCCGCGGCCATGGCTTTGGTGGCCTTGTGCTTACTTCCAACCCTAAATCCGCTGGTGCGATCTTCCGCAGGTGCGGGTGGGCCGGATAAAGAGTGGGTACACGCCATGGATTGGCTTCGGACCTCAACGCCCGAACCGTTTTCTTCGGCGGACTATTACTTTTCCAGCTACGACGACCCCCAGACGATCAAAACCGCAGACTATGGTATTGCGTCTCTATGGGACTATGGTTATTGGATGATCCGTTTGGGACATCGCGTTCCCGCCTCAAACCCCACCCAAGCCGGAGCCCAAGAAGTTGCCAAACTCTTTCTCGCAAACAACCCGGACTCCATCGCCGTTCACATGAAACAACGAAACGCCAAGTACGTCATGCTCGACAGCAAAATCGCGGTGTATCAGCAGGGGCGTATTGTGGAGGGAAAGTTTCATAGTCTCCCGCTTTGGGTTGGTGAATGGCCTCATGAATACTGTGAAATCTTTTGGGCTCGAGCTGGCAACGACTTCGTACCGAAACTCTACTTTCACCCCACCTATTTCCAAACCCTCGCTATCCGCCTTGCCCTCTACAATGGAGACGCCTTTCAGCCCGAGAACGGAAGCTCTGTTTTAACCTACACGGTTCAGAACGACTTTGAGGGGCGTCGGACCAAGCAGATCAAAGCCCAGCGTAAGTTTAAGTACTACCCCGAAGCCCTTCAGTACCTCAATCAGGTGAAGGCTCAGGGCGAAGAAGCTGTCCTCGTTAGCGATCATCCTCTCATAAGCCCCATCCCACTTGATCCCTTGCCAGAGTTCAAGCAGGTGTATGAAACTCCCCGAGAAGACAAGCCCAAAACTTTTATTAAAATCTTCGAGTACCAAGAATCCAGATAGGAGTTCCATGACCAGAGCCATGATGTGGCTTGGATCCCACAAGGCCGTAACTCTCTTCCTGGGATTGATCTACTACATCCTCACGGTGGTTCTTCACGATCAAGTTCAAGGGATCTTCCTGGCCGCAAAAGATCAGTTTGGTCTTAAGGCGTATACGATTGGATTGATCGCGATCACCCTCGGTGGTCTTCTCCTCGTCACCCTCTTGATCTTGAAAAAGTCCTCTCCGGGTCGGCGCCTTGGCCTCGTTTACTGGTTTGTGAGTATGGTTCTGATCGCGGTTGCTTATATTGTCATTTTGGTGCTGCCCAGCGAATACATACACATCGCTCAGTATGCTGTTCTTGCCCTGTTTGTTTACCCTCTTTGTCGGCGCTTTACTGACACCGTGGTCTGGGTCACCATCTTGGGGGCTCTCGACGAGTGGTATCAGTACGCCATCTTGCACGCCGATTGGGGTATCTACTTCGACTTTAACGATGTGGTTCTCAACTTGTTGGGCGGTGGCATGGGAGCGGCGGTGATT
>JABDJR010000711.1 GCA_013003415.1 Candidatus Eiseniibacteriota bacterium
CACCAGATCGTTGTCTTCTTTTAGCAAGCGACCAATGACATCGCGAAGGGGCTCTACGTACCTTCGAAGGATCACAAGTTCGCGCTTAATCTCATGGAGCCGAGTCACGTGTTCGTTTTCGGGGCTCTCCATAATGGCCAGCTCCAAGTCGTCGAGGGCAATGCCAATGGACTCGAGCAGCGGAAAATAGGAATCGACAAGAGAATCAAGGAGGGCATAGGCCAAATAATCGGGCCCACCACCTCGGATGCGGACTCGGCCTTCTCGAAGTCTGTCCCTAACCTTTTCGAAGCAGTCTCCCGGCTTTTCCTGCACCGTGAATACAAAGTTGCGACCCAAGAACAAACTTAGTTGTTCCGTTTCTAGGGATTTGATCGAGACGGGCATGCGGGCGACGACGAATTGAACCAGTTCGAAGTCTTCATGCTTGGCACGCTGATGACTGTTTACGACATCTTCTAACGCCAATTGATGCAGACCCAGTTGATCCCCAATCTTTGTCAAAAAGCCTACGTCTTTTAGACCGACAAAGTTGGCCCAAACTGTCTCTGAGCCCGACAGTGCCTTCTTCAGAGTTTTGGTGCTTGCGTCGGGGAGGGTATCGAACGACTTTGAGCCATAGACGATCAGGTCCAGTCGCGACTCCACAGCCCCGGGAAGACTTTGGAGCTGTCCGGGCGCCGAACCGACGTTTTCCAATCTCTTTTCTGGCGACGGTGTTCGCCTACGTCGCGGCATGCTTCCCCCTTGCCCTAACTTGGGCCATGCTACCTTGAGATTCCAACAATGGCACCTTTACGATCTGCGTCCTCGTTCTGTTTGAAATGTGGACACGCTTTGCTGACCATGTCTAAACCTGACCAAATTAGTCAAGTATTCGATTGCTTTTCGACGCGGGCTCCAGGATTATTGAATTCTGTCCCAAGAGCCTGCCTTCACCCGAGAGAACCCCCGTGAGAATCCTGATCCTAAACTATGAGCGCGTCGTCATCGAGGCCCTCACCGCCCTGGTCGAAACCATGGGCAACGATTTCACCGTGGTTGGTGGGAGCGACAGTGGTTTAGAGGGGGTAGAGCTAGCCCGCCGCCTGACCCCCGATGTCGTTCTTTCAGGAATGAAACTGCGTGAATTGAACGGGGTGGACACAACCCGCCGAATCATGGATGAAGTACCGGACACCAAAGTTCTCATTCTTGCCTCCGATCCGAAGTCGGAACCACTCACCGAGGCCCTTGAAGCGGGTGCATTAGGGTACATAACTAGACACTCCGAAGCCGCGGAACTTGAAACCGCAGTGCGTACGGTTTACTCGGGCAAAGTATACCTTTGTCCAGAATCAGCCTCCGTGCTGGTCGAAACCAAAGTATTGGCAGAAGATTCCGAAGAAGAAGCAGATGTTGTCTTCTCGGTTCTCACCCCACGAGAACGAGAAGTGTTACAGCTCTTAGCTGAAGGAAACGGCAGCAAAGAAGTGGCTGATCGCCTCAACATTAGCCCCAAGACCGTCGACACCCATCGCTCCAACATCATGCAAAAGCTAGAGACCGACAGTCTGGCCGACCTCGTTAAACACGCGATTCGGGCAGGCCTAACCGACCTTAAGATCTAGCCCGAACCCCATCTAGGGAATTTCCCTAGTCGGTCTTCAGGTTTTCTCGGACGCCCCCCTAAGCCTCTGATCCACTTAGAGTTACGGAACTCCCCAATAGTTTCAAAACGCCTTCTTGCGTAGGATCACTTCTGAAGGCAGTGATCAGACAGACGCAAGGAGAGACACCATGAAAACTGAAGGAAACCCGCCTTTTGGATCATTGGACAAGCTGTTGATCCGGTACTTGGGAGAGTTATACGACTCCGAACATCGGATCACGGATCTGACTCCTCAGTTCCGAGACGCTTCCGCCAATGAAACCGTGCGCGAGGTATTCCGACGTAATTTCGTGGAAATCCAGCAACGCATTCAGCTTTTAGAAGCCGTATTTCGTTCCTTGGATTGTGAGCCCATCCGATTCCCCTCATACGCGGGACTAGTCAGTGGGGCAGAAGCTGAGGCTTGGGCAGAGACCTCCGAATTCAAAAATGCGGTTGATGACATCGCATTGTTGACGCGGTCGATTCAGTTGCAAGAGCACAGTCTCGTCGGCTATTCCGCAGCCAAGATGTGGGCACGCTCTCTGGGTCTCACCGAGACAACGGTTCTGTTGCGCAGTCTGATCAACGAAAACGCCAAATCTTTAACATCTTTAGAAACCACTCTAGAAGAAGCATCCAGCCAAGTGGCTGAGGATCACCAAAAGTTCCCATAGGCGCTTAACCGTCGCCTTTTACCTAGATAGTTCGCATGCCATAAAGCATGCGCTCGTCACCTAACCTATTGGAGGAATCAAAATGTTACGTTGGGCACTTATGTTTTTTATCGTCGCTCTCGTCGCGGCCCTATTTGGCTTCACCGGCATCGCGGCCGGTGCGGCTTCCATCGCCAAAATCTTGTTCTTTGTCTTTGTGGTTATCTTCCTCATCTCGCTTCTGTTTGGACTCGCGAAGCGATCGAGCGTGAGCTAGATAACGATGAGTTTCACGATAACCCTATCCGAGTTCTTGGCCATCGTCTCTGCGGGAGCCCTTGTTGTTGCGACCTATGCCATCACACGGCTAAGCCTGCAGCTCACAAGAACCTCAAAAGAAGTGAAAGACGTTCTTTTGAGGTTGGAGCCCCGCTTGGACGAAACCCTGGAAAGTGCAAACTCCGAACTAAGAAACCTGAGACAAGTCACCGCTCGCGCGGAAGGCATCGCAAGCCACACGGAGCGTCTCGTGGCCGAGGTAACCGACACAACGGTGCCGGTTCTTGAGGACCTCGATAGCTTACGTGAATCCAAACGCTATCTGGTTGCCGCCGCTAAGGGGGTCTCTACCGGAGTTCAAGCACTCAAACGTCTTCAAACTTCATAATTTCATATTTCAAGAAAGGATCTAAATCATGGAAAAATCAAACACCACCCTCGCATTTGCTCTTGGTGCCGTCGCTGGCGGCCTGACCGCTCTACTCTTAGCGCCGGACCGCGGAAAAAACACGCGAGAAAAACTGAAAGAAGGCGCCTCCGGTCTTTTGGAACAAAGTACTGAGGCTATTGGCGCCACCAAGTCTACCGTGGAAGACACCACGAAGGCCTACGCTGGAGCCGTCAAATCGGCCGTCGAAGAAGGCAAGCAGGCCTACCTAAGAGAGCTCAAAACCCAGAGTAATTAGGGTCAAGGCACGTCGCCGTTTCGAACTCACTCATTGTTCATTTCATTCGTTTATTAGGAGATCATCATGTTTAAGAAAGTTTTAGCCGGTTCTTTACTCGCTGCACTCACTGTCGCCCCCGCCGTTTCTGCGGACGGATTCGGTTATCGAGGATGGGGCCCACGAGGGGGTGTTACCGCCGAACCCGATCAGGTTCATTTCGGTGCCCACCTCGATTTCGGTCACATTGCGGACCGAGTCCGGTTCCAGCCTAACGCCGAGTTCGGTATTGGTGATGACGCGTCTACCTTTGCCATCAACGGAGAAGCCACCTACCGGTTCGTACAGCGCTGGGACGCTTGGTCCCCTTATGCCGGCGCGGGTGTGGGACTGAACATTGTCTCCCTGGATGAAGAAAACGGTGGCGACACCAGCTCGGACCTCGGAGTCAATGCCATCGTTGGCTTAGAGCGAGGGCTCTCAAACGGTAGCCGCCTCTTTCTGGAAGGCAAATTTGGACTCGTGGACTCCCCCGACTTCAAGTTCACGGTTGGTGGTATGATTTACTAGTCACCGTTCTATCTAGTAACCACTCAAACCGAATCCCGGAGAGATACTCATTATGCTCGAAGACCTTCAGCAGAAGCTAAACATTGAACAACTGGTCACCCAGTTTGTCGGATTCCTTCCGAATCTAGTCGTAGCCATTCTTATGTTCATTGGGTTCTGGGTTATCTATCGCGTTACCCATCGATCCCTTGAGCACGTCATGCGACGGGCCGGCTTTGACAATGTGTTGATTCAACTGCTTGTCAACAAACTCTACAAGTTTGCTGTGTTGACCTTTGGCTTGGTCATGGCGGCTAGCCAGGTTGGAATCAATGTTGGTGCTGCCTTGGCGGGTATTGGTGTAATGGGTATCGCTCTGGGTTTTGCCGCTCAGGAGTTTCTGGCCAACATTATTGCCGGCTTTGTCATCTTCTGGGACAAACCGTTTGTGGTTGGCGACTACATCGACACAAACGATGAGCGAGGCGTAGTTAAAAACATTACGCTCCGCTCCACTCGGATCAAGACCAACCAAAACAATTACGTTGTCATCCCAAACAAGAAGATCATCGACGATCCGGTGATCAACTTTTCGAAACACGGATCTACCCGGGTCGATATACCGGTGGGCATTGCCTATAAAGAAGATATTGGAAAAGCCCGCTCGGTCTTGCTTGAGGCCGTAGGTGGGTTGGACATGATTCTCAAGGATCCGGAGCCGACGGTTGTGGTGAAGGATCTGGGGGGTTCGAGCGTGGATCTCTTGGTTCGCGTTTGGATCGACCATGCCGAGAAAGAACGGCCTACCTACTTTGCCGTGGCCGAACAAAGCAAAGTCAGTTTGGACGAAGCTGGTATTGAGATTCCATTCCCCCATCTTCAGCTCTTTGTGGACAACGTGGAAGATCGCGTGTGGAAAGGATTAAAGGAAATTCCTCAGCTCGCCAAACCTAACAGCAACTAGCCTCTGAATCAGAATTGATAGAAAGGAAACACTTATGACACCCACTACCCTTATGAAACAAATCCCCGGGGACTCACCCGGTGTACCGGTTCCGGAACAGGTTCCTACTCCATCATCACCCGTAAAACGTGATCCCAACATTCCTGGCGTGCCCGAACGACCCGATCCCAACCGCGTGCCGGACCCCGGATCGATTGAAAAGCGCCAACCCAATGTTGTTCCCGATCCGGCGTCTCCCGAAAAGAAGGATCCAACTAAAGAATCAGGTGAAGGCAAACCCAGAAAGGAATTGAGTTAATGCAGAACGTTTTTGGAACCCTTAAGAAGGACCACGAGAAACAGCGAGATCTCTTGAAGAAACTAAAGGCCACTTCGGGTGACTCTCCGGAAAGGGCAACTCTTTTCAAAGAATTGAAGGAGGAGCTGGACAATCACGCGGTTGCCGAAGAACGGGCCGTCTACTCCTTTATGCTCGCCGACGAACTGACCCAAGAAAAGGCCGGACACTCGATCCATGAGCACAAGGAGATCGACCATCTTGTGGCCGATCTAGGGGAGATGGAGCTTTCAAACCCCAATTGGATTCGCAAGTTGCAGGTCCTATCGGATAAAGTGAACCATCACCTTGATGAAGAAGAGGAAATCGTGTTTCCCTTGGGTAACAAGATCCTGGACGCGCAAGAAAAAGCAGAAATGGCGAAAGACTTTAAATTCGTCAAGCGGCAGGAAGAGTCTTGAGCCTCGGTAGAAAGCAGGACGCCATGACCCTCGATGAACGCCAGGAAAAACTTTGCTCAGATAGCCAATGGGATTTTTCAGGTCTCAAGGCCTTATTTCTAAACTGCACGCTGAAGAAGAGCCCTGACCGGTCTCATACCAAAGGTTTGATTGATCTATCCAAGGCGATTATGGAACGCAACAAGGTGTCGGTCGATGTCATTCGCGTCATCGATCATCCGGTGGCGACTGGTGTGTATCCCGACATGACCGAACACGGATGGGACGAAGATGCCTGGCCGGAGATCTTCAAGAAAGTCCACGCTGCGGATATCCTTGTTCTAGGAAGTCCTATTTGGTTGGGTGAGCGTTCCTCGGTCTGTACTCAGGTCATTGAGAGACTCTATGCACAATCCGGCCAAACTAACGATCAAGGTCAGTACGTCTACTACGGTAGAGTTGGTGGGTGCTTGATTACCGGAAACGAAGATGGGGTTAAACACTGCGCTATGGGCATCCTCTACGCCCTGCAGCACATCGGATACACCATTCCTCCCCAGGCGGATGCGGGGTGGATTGGTGAAATCGGCCCCGGTGCGTCCTATCTCGACGAAGGTTCGGGTGGTCCCGAGAATGAATTCACCAATCGAAACACAACCTTCATGACCTGGAACTTGATGCACATGGCTCTGAAGCTCAAAGAAACCCAGGGTATTCCGGCTCATGGGAATCAACGCTCCAAATGGGATGCCGGCTGTCGTTCCGACCTACCCAACCCGGAACACCGCTAGCCCCCCTTCTCCCCCACACGATAGGCAACGGTTCAGCTCTGCTGTTGGTCGGGCGATCGGTTACACCCGCCCCCACTACCTCCGCCACATTTAAGGGCAAAAAAAGTGTCCCGGTTCCGACTTTCGGAACCGGGACGTACACCCCCGACAAGGTCCTTTCCGGCTTGCTAAATTAGGAACAGACCCGATCAGAGCCGAGGTTGTTTTAAGTTAGCGAGTCACGATCAAGCGTGCGGTCTGATTCACCGATCCGGCACGGAATCGGTAGTAATAGACACCACTGGCAACCTGCTGACCGGTGTTACCCGTCGTATCCCAAGTCACCTGATAGTCACCCATGGGCTCATTCGCATCTTTGAGCGTGCGAACCAAGCGACCCTGAATGTCGTGAATCGTAATTTGAACTGGAACCGAGCCGGTCTTTGCCACATCGGCACGCAAGGCATAGCGGAAGGTGGTCTGGCTTTGCACCGGATTCGGTGAGGCAGCCTGCATCCGCGTCATGTTGTTGAGGCCGGCGGTCGCCGTGATAGCAACCGGGCCACCGAATACTCTAGAACCATCCGCCTGAACCAATTCAATCCAGTAGTGATAGCGAATTCCGTGCTCAACCTGATGATCTGTGATCACGGTGCGAAGGCCATCCGTTTCCTGGGAGAACCCGGTCACCAATTCACGGTCTTCAAAGCGATCGGTTAAACCGCGATGCAAGCGCAAGTCGTTGAGATAGGTGTTATCCCCATAAACCTCAACCACGATCTCGTTTCCGTTGTTGCGCGAGGTTCCATGGAAAGCGGCTACCTCGGCGCTGAGAGTGGAGGCCTCAGGAATCCACATGTTGGACTCTTGCGTCTCAACCGTGGGCACAGGAGCCGTGGTATCGGAGACGTAAAGGGTACCGCCGGCACTACCTGGTGAGTCGTTGACGAACATGGAGAAGCTGGTCAAACGACCGGCTCGGTTAATGAACCCGCCTTCAGCCACATTGAAGAACCAAGGGAAACCCTGGGTCGGCGGCAAGAGAGGTGCATTGATGTTGTCGTCTGCGGTAAATCCTTGCGACCAGAAAAGCTCGCGGCTACCGATGGTCGAAGCAGCGGCGTTGTTGGGCTCGGTTTGGATCACAGAATCGGCCTGCGCTTCGCCGCCACCGATAAAGAAGTACTCAGCGTTCGACGGATCACGGTTCGAGCTGACGCCCACACGGATGAACAAATCGTTATCCGGAGTGTTGTGGAACATGCTGTAGAACACGGTAGCGATGCGGGCGGATTCACCGAGTACGACCGAAGCCGGGGGCTCGGAGGTGGTGCCGCTACCATCAACCCAGTCGATCCGGTACCAGTACTTGGTACCAAGCTGCAAGGCAGGATCGTCATCGACAAAGGTGTAGAGATCGCGGTTGTCATCATCGACCAAGACCGCGTCACCCACGGGAGCGATGATAGCTCCGTTTACCTGGGTGAAGGTGCCGGGGGAACCGTTGACATCTTCGGCCCGCATGACGTTGTAGCCGTTGATGGTGAATTCACGCTGCACCCACCAGTTGACGTCAATCTCGACGTCATTGGGACGAGCGATGGGTCGAATGCGAACCACCTGGGAACCCGAGGTGGCGTTCAAAGCTTCTTTGCAAGCAGCATAGGCATCGACCTCACCCCAACCCGCCATGGGGCTGTAGTTCGAATCGATGTTGAATGGATCGGCAGGGCGATTTCCCTTGTCAGAAGGAATATTGTGAATCGCAGTGTTCTGCAAGATTTGGCGGACCTCACCCGGAGCCAAGTTCGGGTTGGCCTGAAGCATGAGAGCGACGACACCTGTGATGTGAGGGGTCGACATACTGGTTCCCGATTTGGTGCTGTAAGCCCCACCGGTGGTGGTGACCGTGTTTCCGTCTGCAGAAACTGTTCCAGCACCAGGAGCGGAAACGCTCGGTTTCATTTCGTCGTAGTTGTCGGCATCGCCATCATCGAGGCGGGGACCCTCATTCGAAAAGTCGGTGACCGTGTCATCGGTACGATCGAAGGTCTGGAAGTGGTTCAGGGCACCGCAGGCAATCGAGCTATCCGCAGCCGCCGGAGAACCAATGTAGTTAATGGAGTCGTCGTTACCTGTAGCAATACAAGCGACCAGACCGGCAGACACAGCCGCATTGATCATTTGGGCACCCGCGTCGCTACCGTCGGAGTTACTCAACCCACCCAAGGAGAGGTTGATAACATCGATACCGGCGTAAATCGTATCCGCACCGGTGAGGCCCCAGTCGTTGTTCATGTTGTGGATACACCACTCAACGCCATCGGCGGAACCGAATCCGGCACCGGCGTCGGACAATACCTTGCAATCAACCAGGCGAGCTGCAGGAGCGACTCCAGCAAAGAAGCCGTCCTGACCACCGGTTCCGATGGCGGAGCCGGCAACGTGCGTACCATGGTGACTATCCCCATGATCTTCCGGGTTGATGCTGTCATTGAGCCCCGTGTTGAGAAGCGGTTGCCCGGAGAAGAACTCACCACCACCGAGCCATTTGCCCAAAAAGCTTTCGTGACCCGTGTAGCTGGGATTAATGCTGTCCTGAGCGTCGTTCACACCAGAGTCCAAGATACCCACGGTGATCCCAGTTCCATCAAAACCAAGGTGGTCTTGGGTATTCGGGAACAAGGTTCCGTTTTGCGACGCGGAAAGACCCCGATCATCACGACTACGAACCACTCGCGCGCCCCAGTGATTGGTGGGGTACATCATTGGAATGGCTTCTACCCGCGTAACCCCTGGGAGACCGGCAATGGTCTGGATTTGGGCAAACGTGGACGTGGTTCGAATGTAGTCGATGTATTGGTACACCTTCGTGGTGCCTACACTCAGACCCTGAAGGGTCGTCTCGTCTAGACTCGTCGGGCGATGATCGTACCCAACGTAGATGGCATAGGTAATCGGAGCGCCGTCGAAGACTCCAATTACCATGCGCTGGTTGATATTGTTGTTTTCAAACGCGTGGGCAAATCCGTTCGCGTTCACGGCCTCAATACGGTCGTCGATCTTGTTGGCGTCCGTATCGTGGATCCAAGCTTGAGCGGCCAGCGGCAAGCTTAATCCCACTGCCACCATCAACGCGCTCACTAGAAGCTTCATCTGTCGATTCATGGTTCTCCTCCAAAGTTATTCGATGCGCGCTGCTTCGTTTTGTTGGAACGCGCCTGGTCAATGAGGAGAGAATGGGGATGGGGACCTGAATTATCCTTGACCGGGCCTTGGGGCTAGACCCTAAGCCTCTATACGACTTGCGGTTAGCGAATTATCACAAAAAAGAGCCCTCGGCGGGAGGGCTCTTTGGAATCTCGATCTGGGGGGCAGATACGCCTTAGCGGAGCACCGTGATGCTCGAGACGTGTCGTGAGCGTTGAGTATCGATTCGCAAGAAGTACTTCCCGGAGACAACGGGGGCGCCATGTTTGTCGGTGGCGTCCCACTGCCATGAGGATTGGCCCGCCCCTACGGGTCCCTGATGAAGGGTCTTGATATGGCGACCTAATACATCATGAACGGATAGAGCCACCTCTTGGGCCTCACTGAGTTCCAAAGTGAGCTTGGTGTGACCACGCATGGGGTTGGGTCCCGCTTGAAGTACAACCATTGGGCGGTTGTTGTCGGGAACTGAGGAAGTAGCGCTGTAAGGAATCCATAAGGTTGTGGGCTGACCCTCAGAAGTTGCCGCAGGAACCGGACCATCGGTTACGTAATTGGATCCTCCGGAAAGGAGCTCGAAGTTCTCAACCCATCCCTGCAGATCGGGATCCCCATTCTCGTACACTCGCGCCCACCAGGGCTGACTGGCACTTGGCGGCAA
>JABDJR010000001.1 GCA_013003415.1 Candidatus Eiseniibacteriota bacterium
GATCAAGGAGAAGCCATGGTTAAGTTTGTGATGTGCCTTACCCGTCACCCAAAGATGTCTCGCGCAGAGTTCCTAGAATACTGGGAGCATAAGCATGGTCCGTTCTTCATGAGCAACGCAGAAGTCATGGGAGCCAAGAAGTACGTGCAGTCCCAGACCATCGACACGCCGCTCAACGAGGGTTTAAGAGAATCCCGCGGGATGCTGCCCGAATTCGATGGAGTGGCTGAAGTTTGGTTTGAGTCGGAAGAGGCCCTGATGGCGGGCATGAGCTCTCCTGAAGGCCAAAAGCTCGCTGCTGCCCTCTTAGAGGACGAAGGCAATTTTGTCGATCACGCAAAGTCCTCAGCTTTCATCGTAAACGAGATTGAGCTATAAACATGGGTTCCGAGTCCGTAACTACGATTTTTGCCCGTCTTGTTCGCCCGGGAAACGAAGCCCGGTACGAAGAGTGGTTGCGAGGCATCTCACGTTCCTCTGCGGAATTCGAGGGAAGCGGTGGAACAACGATTCTCCTCCCCACGAGTGGCCGCAAAGAGTACGTCGCTATTACCCAGTTTGATAATCAGGAACATCTCGACAAATGGCTCGAGTCAGAAGAACGAGCTAGCTGGCTATCCAAGCTTGAGTCTATTGATATCTGCAGCCAAGAGGTCATGTCGCTAGGGGGTATGGAGCGCTGGTTTACCCTAGCCGACATGAGCACCGAACTCATGCCTCCGCGTTACAAAACCGCTGTTCTGGTCTTGCTCGGGCTCTATCCATTGGTTCTATTGCTGGGGCTTGTTCTAAACCCATTTTTGGAAGGGCTCCCGAGGCCTCTTCAAGTGCTGATTTCGCTGACGGTATCCGTGATCCTCATGGTCTGGATTGTGCTACCCCTGCTGACCCGGATTTTTTCGGGGTGGTTACACCCGCAGTCGAGTTCAGATGTCTAAGTCCGCCCACGAACAAGAAGATGCACAGTGAGTGATTCATGGAGACAAGATGAGAACCATTGATCGCAGTTTATTTTTGCTCCTGGCTCTTGTGATCGGCATTTCGGGATGCGCTTCGGGGCCTTCCGTCAAACTAGGTGCAGATGAACTGGATGCTATCGCAAAAGCCTCCGACGCCTACACTCAGGCATGGTTGGCCAACGATGCTGAGCTTGTTATGGGGACTTTCGTTTCTGAGCCCGTTTTATCACCATCGGGAATGCCTTTCAAAAAAGGACAGAGCGCGGCACGAGCCTTCTGGTGGCCGAAAGACGGCCCTAAGACAACCGTCACCCGGTTTGATACGTCGAAATTGGAAGTGAGCGGATCCGGAGACCTCGCCTATGTGCGCGGTGCTTTTGTTCTTGAGTTCACTTACCATGGAGCCGCCTATCAGAGTCATGGGAAGTTCCTCCACTTACTAAGGAGAGTTTCAGGAGTGGGTTGGCGGATTTCTCATCATTTTTGGGACGACCTTCCATCGGACTAATTGTCTTCCAGAAAGGACTTGCTATGGATCTGGGAACATTCTCCATCAGTTTGGCGGTAAAAGATCTTCAAGCTTCAAAAGCTTTTTACGAAAAGTTCGGCTTTTCTGTTTTTGGAGGGGATGCCTCTCAGAACTGGTTGATCCTGAAGAATGGCGACCACACGATTGGTCTCTTTGAGGGGATGTTCGACCGAAACATCATGACGTTTAATCCGGGTTGGGACAGCAACGCCCAGAAGCTCGAAAAGTTCACCGACGTTCGTGATCTGCAAAGGCAGTTAAAGGCTGCGGGGGTCGAGTTGACCACCGAAGCAGACGAGTCTACAAGCGGCCCTGCGAGCTTTGTGGCAGTTGACCCCGACGGTAATCCAGTCTTAGTGGACCAACACGTTTGAATTCTGGGCTAAGGAATGCTCATGTATATCAAAACCATGGAGACGCGTTTAACGCGGTCGTTTCAGTTATACGAAGATCTACTCGATATTCTGGAGGAATCGAAGCTGAGCGAAAAGCTTCCCGGCCTGCGCTCAAATAGCCTCGGCCTTCAGCTCTGGTGTGTGGTCGGCGCCCGCGAGAGCTACAGTCGAGCGATTGAAGCCGGGGAATGGTCGGGATTCTCTTGTTCTCTTGAATCTCCCGTCGATCAAGCCGCAGTTCGGCATTCCATGACGCAGTCGAGCCGGAGGGTGGTTGAAGCGGTTGGCAAATGCCCTCAACCGACTGAGATGCAAGAGCAGCTCCTGTTTGACCTTCTTGAGCATGAAGTCTGTCATCAAGGCCAACTCATTCGGTATCTTTATGGTCTTGGAATCCCGATCCCCGAGAGCTGGAGAAAGCGTTACAACCTCGAACCGTAAGCTGAGACCGACCACTTGGACCGGTGACAGCGGCTACCCGCAAGCGAGAATCCGTTATGCAATCTATCGATCTCATTCGAACCAATCTGAAAAACAGCCGCGACCTTGTTCTGCGTCGCATCGAAGAGATGCAAG
>JABDJR010000016.1 GCA_013003415.1 Candidatus Eiseniibacteriota bacterium
GGTTTGGTTCGATGCCAAATGTGATCCTTAACGGAACACTCCAGAGTCCCCCCTTTCCGACGGACCTCCGACCAAAATTTTCGGAAGAACATCATCATATGGCGGTCCACATCAAATTTGATGAGCTTTATCATGCTGCCGAAACGGGTATTTGGATGGCTCCGGTTCTCATCAGCGAGGGCGGTTTCCGGCAGAGCCTCGCCTTTTCTCTCGTTCCCAAGGACGGTGATCAAACGATTGTGAAGGTGGCCTCGATTGGAAACCCTCGACCCACCTGGGGAGTGAAACGGGCCTTGTGGCATCTCGCGAATCTCACCATGCAACACCACCCGGCCTTTACCGTCTACACAAGCACGGTTGGAAGCTTCTCAGGTCCCAAAACGGAAGAGGCAGGACAACTTTCATGACGAACTCCCAACGACTCAAGGGCCAAGTTGCCATCGTGACCGGAGCTAGCCGCGGCATCGGAAGAAACGTGGCGCTAGGCCTCGCCCGGGAGGGCGCCAATGTCGTCATCGCGGCTAAGAGTACTACCCAGCGCGAGAAACTACCCGGCACCATTTTCTCGGTGGCCAAAGAGGTTGAGGCGATTGGCCCCCGGGCCCTTCCCGTGAAAACCGATCTACGAGAAGAAACCGAAATCAACGATCTCGTAGATCAGACCATCGACACCTTTGGGCGTGTCGACATCCTGGTCAACAACGCGGGAGCCCTTTGGTGGCAGCCTATGGAAAACACCCCACTCAAGCGCTTTGACTTAGTCATGGATGTGAACGTGCGGGGTAGCTTTGCGCTGACTCAGGCTTGTCTTCCCCATATGAAGACACAAAAACACGGCCATATTCTCGTCTTCTCCCCGCCGGTTCATTTGCCGGCTCTCGCGGGAAAGGTCGCCTACCTCATCAGCAAGTTCGGAATGACCATGATGGCTCACGGGCTAGCCGAGGAGCTCAAAGGGAGCGGCGTGGCCATCAACGCGCTCTGGCCCATCACCGCAATCGAGAGCCAGGCCACCATCAATTACAAAATTGGGAACCCCAAAACCTGGCGCAAGCCCGAGATAGTGACCGACGCCACCCTCGAAGTCGTCACTACACCTCCAGAGGAGCTTTCCGGACGCGCCCTCTTAGATGAAGAGTTTCTTCGCGAGCGAGGTTGGACCGACTTCGTGAAGTACCGATGCGACCCGGACCATGAACCTCCCCACATGTTTGCCAAGGACATTCCCATGCGTGGCAATGTAACTGATGTCGGATAAGTTCTTCGTCACGCGAGCCTCTGAACTGACCGAGGTCATGACCGACGAGCAGTGCTACATCCTGGAGAATCTGGGCGCAGACGCTAGCCCGAACCTCTCCATCGCTCGGGCTCGGGTATCTCCCGGAGTTATGACGAAATGGCACCGTCTCTCGGTGGATGAGATCTACATCGTGGTCGAGGGATCGGGCGAGATGTCGGTCGACGCAGAAACCGAGGCGGTTACAAAAGGCGATCTGGTTCGGATCCCTCGTGGCAGCTCCCAAAGAATCAAGAACACAGGATCGGAAGACCTCGTCTTCTACTGCATTTGTACCCCGGCCTTCACCCTAGATACCTACGAAGACACGGAAAAAGAAATGGGTCCGAAAGCGTAAAGCCTTCGGACCCACTCTGCGGCACTCAAAACTTGGGGCTTAGTCCTCCTGGGGAGGAATGGGCGGTGGGGTCTTAAACAGATCGCTCAGACCATCCACTGCGGATGCCGGAGACCATGTCGCCATACCCGCAGCCCACACCAAAGAGGCTGCCGTCAGCTGACCGCTGGTAACCGCTTCCTGAAGCTGAGCCGCCGTAAACGGCCCCGTGGGCTGGCCATTCACCGCAACATGCCATTGCGCCGCTTCTTGACCTGGAACCGGCGGCACCATGGCCAAGTTACCGTTGGTGGGGGGCATCATTTGACCAGCGTATGCCATTCCCATTCCCAAACCCACCCCCGCTGCGGCAAGGCCACCGGCGGGATTCGCCGCCGCGGTCGGGATCGACTGTCCAAGCTGGTACTGCTGGTAGTCGCCCAGGTTTCCAATCATTCCCATGCTGGAACGCGCATCAAGTGCCTTTTCCACCTCTTCAGGCACGGAGATGTTCACGATAAAGAGCTGCGGAAAGTCTAGCCCGTACTCGTTATCGACTTTCTCAATCGAAGCCTGGCGAATCTGATTCGAAAGATCGGAGTAATTCGAAGCCAAGTCCACCACACTGACGTTCGATCGAGCGACGACCTCGGCAAAGGCGTTGTTGATGATGGAACGAAGCAAGACCGTGATCTCATCCGCTTCAAAGGAACCATCGGTTCCAACCAACTCTCGGAGAAGAGCGCGCGGGTCAATGGCTTTGAGAGTGTAGGTACCAAAAGCACGCACACGGACCGGCCCAAAGTCGGGATCGCGAACGATGACAGGGTTCGGGGTCCCCCACTTCATCTCCGTGATTTGACGCGTAGTGACAAAATAGACTTCAGCCTTGAACGGGCTGTCAAAGCCATGGGCCCATCCCTTGATCGTGCTCAGAATGGGGAGGTTTTCCGTAGAAAGCTTGTGCGTTCCCGGCTCAAAAACATCGGCAATCTTGCCTTGCTCCACGAACACCGCGACCTGCCCCGGGCGAACAATCAGGCGAGCCCCGTTTTTGATCTGGTTGTGAAACCGGGGAAAGCGCCAAACAATGGTGTGCCGACTATCATCGATCCACTCAACAATATCTATGAGTTCGCCGCGAAGCTTATTTACAAATCCCATGACTCTTTTTGCCTCCTTACAAGGTCGAGGACCTTACTTCAGTAACCATTTGAGCAAACCAGTCAGGGACATATCGCCGCTGACGTTTACTTGAAATTGATTTTCGTTTCGTTCTTGCTGCCGGATTAAGCGCATCTTTTCCTTCGCCATGAGCTTCTCGGATTGATAAACCGCTTCCATCCGCTTGGCATCCGCGGGTTGTTGCCAACCTACGCTCGGACTCTCAGAAGTTTCCTTTGCCAGCCCTCCGGCGAGTACGAAACTCGCTATCCCTTCCAGCTCGTCCGCATCGAGCCAGGTTCCATGCTTGCCGCACCAATCCACAATGATTCCGGACTTGCGGGCGAAGTTCTTTCTTTGCATGGAGAGGTTGCATTCGGGACATTTGCGATAGACAACCTTGCTTTGAAAGGGGGTTTTCTTCCGCATGCCATCGGACATTTGGGGACCCTGATTCTTGCGAGCGTCAATGGCTCGGTTGACCAAGTCGTCGAAACTATCCCCAGGAACCCACAGACCATTGCAGCCGTCGCACTCGCGTACGATCACTCCCCCAATAACCTGCGGAACGAGTTGACCCTCACAGGCGGGGCAATCTAACTCCGGATGATCACCCCCAAAGAAGCCTTGGGGTTGAAACTTGACACCACAAGCCCCGCAATAGGAACTTGTCTCTGCATTGCGGGCGTAGCATTCGGGACAAACCAGACTGAGTTTCTTGGGATCTCGGACAATGACCGATTCGCAATAAGCACAATCTTCGGCGTCGTCTTGAACAACTGCACCGCAGGACCCGCAACGAAGGATCTTTGCGTCGATCGCTTCGGGGGTCTTGGTCGAGATATCTTCCCCGCAAGCACAGGAAACCGTTTCCTCTGAGGCGTGGGTAACATCGTATTGAAGGTGACAAGCTGCGCAGGCGACAAGCTTCACTTAGAATCCTCCCAAATGGGGTTTGTCCTGTTATCGGCAGCTTTGTCTATGCGCTTTAGATCGTTACCCGTGTTAGAGTTAGCCTCACCAGATCCATGAAAACCTTGAGAAATGCGCTTTTCATCACCATCCTCGCTTTTGCCCCCACTCTTCTGGGCTGCGGCGAATCTGTGGACCCCGAAGACACGCCAAAAACACCCTCGGCAACTCCGGTCTACGGGTACCAAGTCGTCCATACCTATCCCCATCAACCAGACGCCTTCACCCAAGGCTTGGTCATTGAAGACGGCATGCTCTACGAAAGTACGGGGCAATACGGGGCCTCTACGGTTCGGCGCGTCGACCTTGAGACCGGTGAGGTGATCGATCAAAAACGGTTGGACAGCAAGTTCTTTGCCGAGGGCTTAACTTTCTTCGAAAATCAGCTCCTCCAGATTACCTGGCGCGAGAACCAAGGGTTTATTTACAACCCACAAACTCTCGATCAGGTCGGTGT
>JABDJR010000067.1 GCA_013003415.1 Candidatus Eiseniibacteriota bacterium
TAGTGGTAACTCATCTTCCCATGATCGCCAGTCGAGCTTCTCATCACCTTGCCCTCCGAAAAGGAGGTAGCGGATCACGAACGGTTGTCCGTGTCGAACTTGTTTCCGGTAAAGAACGCGAACAAGAAATCGCCCGCATGCTCATGGGAACGAGTCGCAGCGATTCGGCAATGGCTGCGGCTCGTGACCTTCTGGACAGCCCCTAGAAAATGTTTTCTTCCCGTTCCGATGGTCTATACTTTTGGGTTTCCCAAACTCGGTTGAGGCAATTATGAATTCTGGGGACAGCCCCCGCATCTTCATGCTGGATAACTACGATTCCTTCACCTACAACTTGGTGCAATACCTACTTGAACTGGGCGCCCAGGTTGAGGTTGAACGAAACGACAAGCTGACGGCTGAAGACGTAATCGAAGGCGACTTCGATGGTGTTGTCATTTCTCCGGGTCCAGGTATTCCTTCCGAGGCCGGAATCTCCAAAGATCTAGTTCGAGCTACGGCTGAGGCCGATGTCCCCACGCTTGGAGTATGTTTGGGACACCAAGCCATGGGGGAAGTTTACGGCGCGGCCGTGGTGCGGGCGGATCGACTGATGCATGGCAAAACTTCGCTCATGCATCATGATGGGAGCCCACTCTACGAGGGGCTGGAAAATCCCTTTCAGGCCACGCGCTATCATTCCCTGCTCCTTCAGAAGGACACCGTTCGCTCGCCGCTCACCGTCACCTCATGGACAGAGGAAGGCGAAATCATGGGGTTGAAACACCAGGAGTATCGTCAGTGGGGGGTCCAGTTTCACCCGGAGTCCATTCTTACGCCTCAAGGAAAAGAACTCCTCAGCAACTTCCTGCGCCTCTGTGCTAAAACTCAGGAAACTGCCCCATGAGCGCCGAACTCTCTGTTTTTCTAAAACGCCTATCTGAGGCGGAGACACTCTCCCGAGCCGAGGCTCGAGAAGCCATGGACACCATCATGAGGGGAGAGGCGACCCCGGCCCAAATCGGAGCCTTTCTCATGGGCTTGCGTCAGCGCGGGGAAACACCCGAGGAAGTTGCCGGCGCCGCCGAGTCCATGCGCTCCCATGCCACCCGTCTTCCGGTTCAGTGTCATCCTTTGATTGACACTTGCGGCACGGGGGGCGATGGAGCGGGAACCTTCAACATTTCAACCGCAGCCGCTTTTGTGGTCGGGGGGGCAGGGGTTCATGTGGCGAAGCACGGAAATCGCTCCATCTCCAGCGCGTGCGGAAGCGCCGACGTCTTGGAAGCTTTAGGAGCCCGCATCAATCTCAGTCCCGAGGCCACGGCCGAGTGCCTAGAGACAACTCACGTTGGATTTATGTTTGCCCCCTTTTATCATCCCGCAGCAAAACACGCAGCCGGCCCCCGTCGTGAACTTGCCATCCGAACGTTGTTCAATCTACTTGGCCCTCTCTGCAATCCTGCCCCAGTAACCCATCAAGTCATGGGAATCTTCTCCGAACGTCTTCTTGAGACCGCGGGTCAGGTGTTAGGGCTACTGGGTCACCAAGGTGCCATGGTGGTTCATGGGGATGGTGGTCTCGACGAGATCGCTCTATCGGGCCCCACGCATTATGTCGAGTGGAAACAAGGCCAACTTCGGCGCGGACGCGTCACACCGGAAGAGCTTGGCATTGCCGCCGCGCCCATCGAAACGCTCCAGGGTGGAGATGCAGAAACCAATGCCGAGATTGTGCGCCAGATTCTTAAAGGCACTCCAGGGCCTCCGGCCGATGTGGTGGTCCTAAACGCGGGGGCATGCCTGTATATCACCGACCGTGCTTCCTCTCTGAAGGAGGGCGTTGCCCAAGCCAGAGAAGTGATTTCCTCCGGCCGAGCCCAAACTTGCTTGGAAGACTTTGTCGGCTTTACGCAGAGGGTTAGCCCATGAGTGTCTCGGGAATTCTCGGCGAAATCGTGGAGCGAACGCTCTTCGATGTTCAAGATCGATTGCCACAGATCTCGAGATCAGATTTGGAGTCCGCAGCCAAAACCAATAGCTCCCACCGCAAAGGGTTTCATCGTCACCTCGCTTCGGACCATGACGGTGTGCCTCACTTTATTTGTGAGATCAAAAAGGCTTCTCCCTCCCGGGGGGTTTTGAACGAATCGCTTAACCCGGCAGAGCAGGCTGAGCTCTACCGCGAACATGGTGCCTCTGCGATCTCCGTGGTCACAGAGCCTCACTTTTTCAAAGGCGAAGATAGTTTTCTTGCTAGAGCCCGAGAAACCGCAGGCACGGTACCGCTTCTTCGCAAGGACTTCCATGTGCACGAACTTCAAGTGTTCGAAGCCGCCGCCGGTGAGGCCGACGCTCTACTGCTCTTGGCCGGAGTCTTGTCTCCCACTCAACTCAAAGACTATATCGATATCGCAGACGCCTTTGGTCTCGATCAGTTGGTTGAGGTGAACAACACGAAGGAAGCTGAGATCGCGCTCAAAGCAGGATCCAAAGTCATTGGCGTCAACAATCGAGATCTCACGACTTTCGATGTCGACTTAAGTCGCAGCGAAGCTGTCCTTCCTGCCCTTCGAAACACCGGCGTGGTCATGGTGTCCGAGAGCGGTATTCACACTTATGACGATGTGTCCCGACTCTATACCCAGGGCGTGCACGCGTTTTTGGTGGGGGAGGCACTGGTTAAAGCGCCGAATGTTGGAGAGAAGCTCGCCGAGCTCATGGGTCGCGAATCCGACGCTTCTTGACACTCCTTAGGCTGCCATGACAGACTCCGGCTCCACTTTTTAACCGGTTGTATTCCTTGCCACGTTTGCGCCCGTAGCTCAGCTGGATAGAGCGCTTGCCTCCGGAGCAAGAGGTCACAGGTTCGAATCCTGTCGGGCGTACCAGGTTTTCCCATGGTTGAATTTCGAGATCGACCCCCATCATTCGCTGAGCGGTTCTTAGTTCTGGGTATGGGATTCCTCTATTTTCTTCTTGCCGGCATGCTCATCTATTTACGAGTTGGACCGGTGCGTAGGGTGCTCGACCGTATGGTCGAGCGGGGAGCAGAAGTTCCCACCTGGTTGCCCCTGAGCTTCACGGTTGGCATTGGAATCTTAGTCATTTTCTTGTGCGTTCGCGGGCTCCACGCCCTTCGCAAGTACCGAGCCCTCTCCCAGTAGGTCAAATCCCCCGATTTTTAGGGCCAAGCCGCGAAAAACTCTCCAGCCTGTGCGGATCGCCGATACCAAGGGATAAGCATGGAAGGAGAAAACCGGCTTGCGATCGATGGAACCCATTCAAATTCAAGAACTCCTAAAAACGCTGGGAAATCTTGCTGATCTGGAGAGCGGCCAACGCGATCTGGGGGGTGTTCTTAATCGTATTCCCCAGCTGGTTAAAGAAACTCTTAACGTTTCCCATGCGTATTGCGCGGTTGCCTTGGAGACCTCAAGTCTTGTTGCCTCAAGTGGCACCAAGGACACGTTTGTTCGAAGCGATTCTTGGGAAGGGCCGGGTGTTCTTGCTCGCGAAGCCATCGAGCACAAACAGACGCAACTCTGGCAGGAATCGGACATTGGCGACGGGCCTTCTCCCTCAGACCGACTCGATGCGGACAACATCAAGAGTTGGGTTTGTGTGCCACTATCTTTAACCCATCCCCGTCAGGGAGTGTTGGTAGCGGCGTGTGAAAATGGCCCTATCGATGAGGCCTCTATTCAGCTCCTGGAACAGTTGGGAGCCTATTTGGAAGTCATTCTTCGAAATTTGATTGACTACCAGCGAAACGAAGCGCTTGCTTTGACCGATGAGCTGACGCGGTTGTATAACTTCAGATTCTTGAAGGCAGCCCTGCGTCGGGAAATGGAACGCGCATCGCGATACGGTCAGATGTTCTCCATTATTATGATTGATGTCGACCATCTAAAAGCCTACAACGACCAACACGGGCACCTCAAAGGAAGCGAACTCCTACGTCAGCTTGCGGGCATCTTGTCACGCAGCTCTCGAGCCATTGATTTAGTGGCCAAGTATGGAGGCGATGAGTTTCTCGTCATTCTTCCCCAAACGCGCTTGGAAGGTGCTGTGAGTATGGCCAACCGTATTCGCGAAGCGGTTGCCCAGACGGCCTTCCCTCATTGCGAAGCTGGACACATGACCGTCAGCATCGGGGTAGCCGCCTATCCCCAACATGGAGAAACGGTTCAGTCCCTTGTTTCCGCCGCGGATGAAGCCCTCTTTGCGGCCAAGCGAGCCAATCGGAACTGCGTCATTCCGGCCGAGAAGCCCGGGAATGACGGTCTCATCATGGACGCCGCCTAGTTTAAATCGTTCCTGCCTTCTATCTGTACACCGACTCTTAGACTCGCTAAGTCCGACCTCAAAAGTTCCCAAACCGATGCTAGCTTCGGACCAAGGCTTGTGATTGAATTACGCGATGTTTGACTGGTTCCTCAAGTCCGATCCCAATCTTGTTCTTCTTTCGGTGCTCTACATTGTTGCCGTTGTGGTGGTCAGCGAAGGCCTCCGCAAAGCCCTCTCCTTTCCCAGCGATGTGTCCCGGAAGATGGTTCATGTTCTGGTTGCGGTTTGGGCGCTTCCCACGGCGCTTCTTTTTGAAAGCCCTTGGTGGGCGGCCCTAGGCCCGGCCATCTTTGTTGGTGTGAACGCCCTCTCGTACAAATACCGTTGGCTCGACGCCATGGAAGAAGATGGAAAGGGGAGTCCGGGCACCATTTACTTCCCACTTATCTTTGCCGTGCTGATTCTTGTGTTTTGGAACTTGGGTTCGCGGGCGGCTATGGTTGCCGGCATCTATGCCATGGGGTTCGGTGATGCCGCCGCCTCGGTTATTGGACGACGGTGGGGGAAACACACCTACCACCTCCTTGGAGTTCGCAAATCCTACGAGGGCAGTCTGGCCATGTTTGTGTTCGCTTTTGCCGGCATTCTTTTGGGAACCTATCCTCTTCAATGGACGTTTCAAGTCGTGCCGGCCCTGGGAGCCGCCTTGACATCAACGTTGGCCGAGGCGCCGGTCGGGGAGGGTAAAGATAACCTCACCGTTCCTGCGGTTGCCGCCATCGTCTTTTTCTTTCTCCAAGGTTAAGCATGAAGATTTTTCTTACGGGCGGGACCGGGTACTTGGGAGGCGCTATCGCAAGAGCGGCCCGATCTCGTGGCCACGATGTGCTGGCACTCGTAAGAGACGAAAACCGAGCCGCCCCGCTGCTGGGGTGCGGTAGTCAATTGTGCAAAGGCTCCCTGGAAGAACTGGGAGATTGGGAGACATCCCTCAAGGGTTGCGACGCTCTCATCCACACCGCGGCCCTCGTTCAATCCTGGGGTCACCCCCCGAGCACTTTCGATGAATTGAATGTGAAGCTGCCCTTGGCCCTTCTCGAGCGCGCGAAAACGGCGGGGATTACCCGGCGTTTGGTTACCAGCACTTTGTTTACGATGAAGCCTTCGGAAAATGGTGAGCCTCTCAAAGAAGATGCTTTGCTGCAGGGACCTAAGGAAATTCGCGAAGCCAACGACTACGTTCGGAGTAAAGGCCTACTTGCCGCACGCATTCAAGAGCAGCAACGTGCAGGCGAGTCGGTGAACATGGTGTTTCCAACCGTTCTCATGGGGCCGGGTGCGCTTACCGCAGGCAACCACACTGCCAACATCTTGAGCGATGTCGGCAAGAAGAAATTTCCGGGCCTAGTGGGGGACGGAAATCAAAAGTGGAACCTGGTGGGGGTCGACGACGCGGCCCGGGGTCACCTTGATGTGCTCGAGCGCGGCAAGTCAGGGGACAATTACATTCTTGGGGGAGAGAATTGGACCCAACGAAAGCTGGTTGAGGAAGCGGCTCGCCGATTCGATGTGAAGGCCCCGACCCGCGCCTTGGGAACCCTGCTACCTAACATCGTAGCCGTACTCTCCGAGTCCCTGTCCCGCCTCACCGGAAAAGCTCCCATGCTGACGCGAGGCGAGGTGCGTTTGTACAACCAACATTGGTCCTTCGACAGCACCAAAGCCATCCGAGACTTAGGCTACGAACCCACCGCCATGGACACCGTCCTCGATGAGACGGTCCGGTGGATCCGAGAGCGAGTATGGCGATGATGTGGCAACACTTGCTTGTCGCCCTTGGGGTGAATCTCGTCCTTTCCTTTCTGGCTTGGAAAATCGGCGGAGTTCGGGGTTCCGGCGTATGGGGGGGCCTTCTTGTCGGTGTGCCTATCTACTACTGCTTGGGCCTATCCGGATTCTTGGTGCTTGTGGGCATGTTCGTCATTGGTACGGTGCTGACGAAATTTGGATACGGCAAGAAAGCAGCCATGGGAGCGGCTGAGGACAGGAAGGGCGCTCGCGGTGCCAGCCATGCTCTAGCCAATGTGGGCGTGGCCACGCTTGCGGCAATTCTCGCTCTCATCACCAACAACCCCGTTTTTCCGCTCGCCTATGTGGCCGCTCTGGCCACCTCCGCCATGGACACGGCTGGGTCCGAACTCGGCCCTCTCTACGGCAAGAAGACCATTTCCCTGAAGAATCTCCGCCCTGTACCCCCGGGAACTGAAGGAGCGGTGTCTCTGGAGGGGACCTTGGGAGGCCTCCTCGTGGCTGCCCTGCTGGGCCTTCTTGGGGCCGGTCTCGGGGTCATTTCATGGCCCGGAGTCCTCTTTGTGGTTCTGGGTGCCTTCATCGGGAACCTCTATGAAGGCATTCTGGGCTCCCGGAAGCTTCTCCCGCATAGTTGGCTGAACGCAACCAACACCCTTGTCGGCGCCCTAGCCGCCAGCCTCTTCTTGCTGTAAACGGCGTCCGTTCCTCAATATCGGAAACCCATTTGCCGAAACCCTTTAGGAACGCTCATTTTTTGACCTTGCCGCTCTAACGCGGTAGAATCTTGGGTCCTTTTTGCCGGTCATCCCCACTTTGGTTCGGGGGAGGAGAAAAACACTTTGTCTATTGAGCAGTTTAAAGATCAGTCCGCCCGCGTAGGCGTTATTGGATTGGGCTATGTTGGGCTTCCGCTCGCGGTCGAATTTGCCGAGGCGGGATACCATGTCATTGGGTTCGATGTCGTCGACGATAAGGTCGCTGGTATTAACCGTGGCGAGTCCCACATTAAAGATGTTCCGTCCTCGGCGCTCGATGCCGTGGTCAAGGCCGGGCGCCTTGAAGCCACCACCGACTTTTCCAAGATTTCCGAATTGAACAGTGTGAACATCTGCGTTCCCACTCCCTTGCGGAAGACCAAGGATCCCGATGTTTCCTATATCGTGGCCGCGGTCGAAGAAATCGCCAAACACATGAAGCCCGGGCTTTTGGTCCTCCTAGAAAGCACCACCTATCCGGGAACCACCGATGAGTTGATTCTTCCCATGCTGGAAGCAACGGGACATACGGTGGGTGAAGATTTCTTTCTCGCCTTTTCGCCCGAGCGCGTCGATCCCGGAAACCCCACCTACACCACCAAGAACATTCCGAAGGTGGTTGGCGGCATAACCCCCGCTTGCACGGAAAGGGCCGCCGCTCTCTATGGCTCGGCTCTCGAAACCGTGGTTTCTGTTTCGTCGACTCGAGTCGCCGAAATGGTCAAGTTACTCGAAAACACCTTCCGCAGCGTCAACATCGGACTCGTGAACGAGTTGGCCCTCATGTGCGACAGCATGGATATCGACGTGTGGGAGGTCATCGACGCAGCGGCCACGAAGCCCTTTGGGTTCATGCCCTTTTATCCGGGCCCCGGACTCGGTGGTCACTGTATTCCCATTGACCCCTTTTACCTGTCTTGGAAAGCTCGTCAGGTCGGTTTCGAAGCGCGGTTTATTGAGCTCGCCGGCCAGGTGAACTCCTTCATGCCCCAGCACGTGGTGGCGAAGGTAGCCGAAGCCCTGAACGATGTTGAGAAGTCCGTGAAGGGCAGCAACATTTTGGTTCTTGGCGTCGCGTACAAGAACGACATCGACGACGTTCGCGAATCGCCCGCCATAGACATCATCAACGAACTGCTCGACCTTGGTGGGAAGGTGACCTATCACGATCCCTATGTGGCTTCTTTAGCCGGAGAGGGAATCGCCCTGGACAACCAAGAACTAACCGACGACGCCATCAAGAAAGCCGATCTCATCCTCATCACCACGCGTCACGGAGTCACGGACTACGATCGCGTCCTTGAGATGGGTTCCATTGTTTTCGATACGCGGAACGTGCTCAAAGGTGTGCAATCTCCGAAAATCCGGAGGCTCTAGACTCATGGCAACCTACCTCGTTACCGGAGGCGCTGGTTTTATCGGGTCCCACATTTCCGAACGCCTACTTTCTGACGGACATGAGGTCCGCATTCTCGACGACTTTTCCACGGGGCGCGATTCCAACATCGATGCCATTCGCGGGGTCGGAGAGAATCGACTGACCGTCATACGTGGAGACATTACGGATGCGGGCACGGTGAACGAAGCCGTGAACGGGGTAGATGGCGTTTTTCATGAAGCCGCCCTGGGTTCGGTGCCACGTTCGGTGGCCGACCCCGGTCCAACCCACGACGTCAATACCACCGGGACTTTGAACATCTTGGTGGCTTGTCGCGACCTGGGCGTTCAGCGCGTCCTTTTTGCCGGGTCCTCAAGTGTGTTTGGGGCGTTGGCCGAGCTTCCCAAACG
>JABDJR010000381.1 GCA_013003415.1 Candidatus Eiseniibacteriota bacterium
GCCGTGACAACTGGGCCTTCTCCACGAAGGTCGGCGAGTTCGATCCAAGCAAGATGCCCCAGTTCTAAGGAGCGACTCCCACCATTCCAAGTTCTTTCATGACGAAGGAGTAGATGTCGACCATCTCGTCGATGCGTTTTGAAATGGGTTTACCAGCGCCGTGACCAGCGCGGCGCTCAACTCGAATCAGCATCGGCTTGTCCGAACCGTTCTTGGCCTGAAGGGTCGCCGCATATTTCTTAGCTTGCCCCGGATCCACGCGATCGTCGGTATCGGCTGTAGTCACCATGGTCGACGGATACTGTTCGCCTTCAACCACATTGTGAAGGGGCGAGTAGGCCTTCATGAATTCGTACTGCTCGGGATCCTCCGAGGAACCGTACTCCGGAATCCAGTAGCGAGCGACCGTGAACAGGTGATAGCGAAGCATGTCAACCACCGGCACTTGAGTCAGAACGGCGCCAAACAACTCCGGTCGTTGCACCATACAGGCCGCGGTTAAGAGACCACCGTTGCTACCACCCTGGATGGCCAAGCGGCTTGGATTGGTGTAACCCTGGTCGATCAAATACTCGGCTGCTCCAATGAAGTCATCGAAGACATTCTGCTTTTTCTCAAGCATGCCCGCCTTATGCCACTCTTCGCCAAACTCTCCACCGCCCCGGAGGCTTGGAATCGCATACATACCGCCCTGCTCAACCCACGCGGTACGGGAAGCTGAGAAAACCGGCGTGAGACTGACGTTGAATCCGCCATAACCATAAAGAATGACCGGGATCTCGCCGTTCAAAACCAGGTTCCGTTTGTGGATGAGGAACATGGGCACCTTGGTTCCATCTTTCGATTCGTACCACACTTGGCGAGCGGTCATGCTCGCGGGGTCAAAATCCACGTTGGGTTTACGGAACACTTCAAGTTCGTAGGTTTCAAAGTTCAAAGAGAAGGAGGTCGTGGGGTAAGCGAAGGACGCGAAGTTTACAAAGGCACGATCGCTACTCGCATGACCCGAAATGCCGCCCAGGCTGCCCACGGTGGGAAGTTTGATCTGTGCCAAATGCTTTCCACTTAAATCGTAGGCGTCGAGCTTGCTGGAGGCATTGTGCATCGAATGTACAATGAGCTGATCGTTGACATGGCTCACCGCTTTAATGATGTCGCGGCCTTGGGGGACGATCGTGGTCCAGTTCTCGCGCTCGGGGTTCAGGAAGTCGACCGCGATGACACGGTTCCGCGGAGCATCGAGGCTGGTGGTGAAGAAGAGGCGGTTACCCTTGGAACCCACGAAAGCGTAGGAAGCATCGAAACCGACCATGAGATCCATGATCTCGCCATCGGGATCGGCCAAGTCACGAATCAGAATCTCATTGTCTTCCGCACTGCCACGCCACACGAAGATAATCAAGAAGCGGCCATCTTCCGAAATCGCCGCAGAGAAACCGTGCTCTTTGTGCTCGGGGCGTTCGTAAATCAGTGCGTCATCGCTCACATCATCGCCTAGACGATGGTAGTAAAGCTTCCGGTAGTAGTGCTCTTCCCCATCGGGGACCGTGCCCGGGGTGGGCTGACGGGAGTAGTAGAACCCCGCATGATCATGGGTCCAGGCCGGAGTCGTAAACTTCGTATGCTCGATGACGTCGGGCAGATCTTCACCCGTCTCGACATTACGCACATGAATTTCTTGCCAGTCACTTCCCGACCAAGAAATGCCGTAGGCCATGTACTGAGCATTTTCGCTGTAACTCACCGAACGAATCGCTCCGGTGCCGTCTTCACGGAGCGTGTTC
This sequence comes from Candidatus Eiseniibacteriota bacterium, assembly GCA_013003415.1. Lineage (GTDB taxonomy): Bacteria > Eisenbacteria > RBG-16-71-46 > JABDJR01 > JABDJR01 > JABDJR01. The sequence continues at coordinate 1,785 of JABDJR010000381.1, forward strand.
GGGTCGAGAAGAACCCGCGGTTCTCCGGCTAGACCATCCTGCACGTAGTAGACCGATTGGTTTTGTAGACCGGTGTTCCGAGTAAAGAAAACCTTACCCGCCAATTCATAGGGAACGCCAATCCGCTCGTAGTTCAACAAATCTTCAAAACGTTTCTTTAGCTCATCTCTTCCGGGAATGTCATCGAGATATTCCCTTGTTGCTAAATTTTGAGCATCGGTCCAATCACTGGTCGCTTTCGAAGAGGCATCTTCGAGCCAGCGGTAAGGGTCGGCGACTTTTTCACCGTGATAGTTATCTACCGTGCCGTCGTCTTTGGTTTCCGGGTAGGTAATGCTGGTGGCGTAGAGTGGCGTGGCAAAGGTCGCAGCCACAAAAGCAAAGGCGGCCAGCGTGAGAAGACGTCGCGTGAGAAGGGTATGCATTGGGGTCTCCAAAATAGAAGATCTGTGAGCCAGACGGGCACGTAAGGCTACCCGATCCCCACTCGGGAAGCAAACGCCCCAAACTGCCCATTGCCTATATGAGAGCTTCGCTCTAGGCTTTCTCAATGCCCGAAAACTCAAACAAAACAGGGTTCCTCCTGATCAACCTTGGCACGCCGGACGCCCCCGACACCGCATCGGTGCGACGCTACCTGCGCGAGTTTCTTTTCGACCCCTATGTCATCACCATGAACCCGGTTGGTCGTTGGCTGCTCTTGAATCTCATTATTCTTCCCACGCGTCCGGCCAAGTCTGCCGAGGCCTACCGCGCGATTTGGACCGAAGAAGGCTCCCCTCTCCTTGTGAACATGGAGAACCTCACCCATAAAGTTTCGGAGCGGCTGAAAGGCAAAGGTCCAGTTGTGCTGGCCATGCGTTACGGTAGCCCTTCCATTCCTAAAGGTGTACAGGCGCTCCACGATCAGGGGGTCACACGCGTCGTGGTCTTGCCTCTGTATCCCCAGTACGCTACTTCATCAACCGAATCCAGCCTGGCAAGAGTGCGCGAGGTGAATGGAAAGCTCCCTTCACCCATGGAGCTGATTGAGGTGCGTGACTTCTTCGAAGATCCTCGCTTCTTAGACGGAGTCATCACACGCATGAAAGAAAGTTTTGCCGGCGGCAAACCCGACCACATTCTTTTTAGCTATCACGGTCTGCCGGAGAGTCACTTGAAAGTTCTCGACCCCACAGGCCACTGTTTGGGTTCTGCTGATTGTTGTGCGGCCATGGTCCCCGCCAACCGCGACTGCTATCGAGCACAGAGTTATGCCACTACCCGAGCTCTGGTGAAGGCTTTGGGCCTAGCTGAAGATGAATACTCCGTTGCTTTTCAATCGCGGCTTGGTCGCGAGCCTTGGATCAAACCTTACACCGATGAAGTGATCCCCAAAATTGCGGCTCGTGGCGTGAAGCACTTGGGCGTGGTTGTGCCTTCCTTCACCGCCGACTGCTTGGAAACCTTGGAAGAGATTGGGATTCGCGGGAAAGAGCAGTTCATAGAAGAGGGCGGTGAGGAACTCACCCTAGTCCCCTGCAATAACGCCATGGACTCCTGGGCCGATGGAGTGGCGGAAATTTTTCTGGAGCACGCCGAAAGTGCCAAACCCGCGCTGGCCCAGACCTAGTGCCAGGAAACCTGTAACGGTTTCAGAATTTTTCCTTGGCGAAATGCTTCAAGCATTTTCCTTGGTAGACGCCTCAAGCCTGATGGGAGATTGACATGAAAATGGATCGACGTCGTTTTATGCAGTGGCTGGGTAGCGCGGGAGCCGCTTCGATGGTGATGCCGGCAATGGCCAGCGGCCAGTCCCCCGAGGCGATCAGCGATGAGGTACTCACCCAGGCGGCCAGCGTGCTTGGCTTGGAGTTCACGCCCAGTGAGCGGGAACTCATGCTTCAGGGCGTGAAAGACCAGCTTGAAAACTACAAGGGGCTCCGTGCCCTGAACATAGGAAACGAAGTCGCTCCGGCAATTCATTTTTCGCCGCTCCTTGGAAACCAATCTCCCCCGAAAGCCCCTCGTCGGAAACCCAAGAACAAACCAACAAAGCCCACGCTTCGAACCGCTCCCCGCGAAGAGAAGCTAGCCTTCTTGCCCTTGACTGAGCTTGGTGGTTTGTTGCGACGTGGCGTGGTGACCTCCACCCAGCTCACGCGCATGTACCTGTTGCGACTAAAGCGTCACGACGCCACGTTGAAGTGCGTCGTAAACCTCACCGAACAGCGCGCCCTGAATCAGGCGCGGCAGGCCGACGAAGAGTTGCGCCGAGGCGTAGACCGTGGCCCGCTCCACGGCATTCCCTGGGGAGCCAAAGATCTGCTGACCGCGCGTGGAGCGCCCACCACCTGGGGAGCCGAAACCCACAAGAATCAGGTGCTTCAAGAAGAGGCTACGGTTGTCAAAAAGCTCGATGAAGCGGGCGCGGTGCTCGTGGCCAAACTCTCGGTAGGCGCCTTGGCTTGGGGCGACGTTTGGTTTGGGGGTGTCACGAAAAACCCGTGGAACCCGGAGCAGGGCTCAAGCGGTTCCTCGGCCGGGCCCGCCTCGGCGGTGGTGGCGGGATTGGTGGGCTTTGCGATCGGTACGGAGACCCTGGGATCGATCATTTCACCCTCGCAACGTTGCGGGGCGACGGGTTTGCGGCCAACCTTCGGACGTGTGAGTCGCCACGGGTGCATGGCTCTCTCTTGGACCATGGATAAGATCGGCCCCATTTGTCGAAACGTAGAGGATGCCGCCCTTGTGTTCGATGCCATTCACGGAAGTGACGGTCATGATGAAGCTGTGATTGATGCGCCGTTTACTTGGGACGCATCAAAAGGCATTGAAGGCCTTCGCATCGGATACGATCGCGCCTCCTTCGAAGGGGAAAACCCGGACAAACCCTTCGAAGAACAAGCTCTAAAAACCTTGCGACGCATGGGAGCCAAGCTGGTTCCGGTCACGCTCCCCGAAATGAACGCGGGGAACCTACTGATCATTCTTACGGCCGAGGCGGCGGCGGCCTTCGATGACCTCACTCGAAGCAATCGAGACGATGAACTAACACGGCAGGTGGCCCAGGCCTGGCCCAACGTGTTCCGAACCGCGCGCCTTATTCCGGCGGTGGAATACATTCAGGCGAACCGCGCGCGACGCCTGCTCATGAAGCAGTTCGCCGCCGCGATTGATGAGGTCGATGTGTTTGTGCACTCGACCTATGGAAGTAGCGCTTTGGTGATGGCGAACCTCACCGGACAACCTGCGATCGTGGTGCCGAACGGCTTCCGCAGCGACGGCACACCGGCCAGCATCTCGTTTACGGGACAGCTTTTCGGAGAGCAATTGCTGCTCAACGTGGCGAAGGCGTTTCAAGAGCAGACGCCGAACTTCAATCGCCGCCCTCCGAAGTACTTGTCCTAGGGCACGGCAGGGTCTTTTCGTATTCGCCTGGCGAAGAGCATACAAACCTGTGGCGAGTTCCGCAGCTTTTTGGTCCGGAAGGCTTATGCTGAATTGATGGCTCTAAAACCAAAAAGCGAGGACTGTTTGAGCAAGCAGGTTTCGTATGTCTTCGGCAGGCGAATACCGGGAGCACATCCGGGGTGCCCTTAAAATAAGCCCTTCCCGAAGCGGAGATAGAAGACGACTTCGTCGCGACGCTCCGAGCCCAGGGGTGCGGCAATGTCGAATCGTAGGAACGAGTACTCT
>JABDJR010000077.1 GCA_013003415.1 Candidatus Eiseniibacteriota bacterium
GAAAGATTGGGGCTAGACCAGCTCCGAGAGACTACTCCCATTGCAGTCTTAGATGAGTTGCACAAGTTCCCGCAGTGGAAGCAGTTCCTCAAAGGTTTCTTCGACACCTACGCCGACGAGGTCCGCACCATCGTCACCGGGAGTGGGCACATGGACGTCTTTCGTCGAGGCGGCGACAGTCTCATGGGACGCTACTTCCTCTACCGCATGCATCCCTTCTCGATCGGAGAAGTGGCGTGCCGCGACTTGCCCAATCCCGAAACCATCGTCCGGCCACCCCGGGCGATTCCCGACGAAGATTTCGATGCCCTGTGGCGCCATGGTGGCTATCCCGAACCTTTCCTCAAACGCGATCCGCAATTCAGTCTTCGTTGGCAAAGCCTGCGACATGAGCAGATCGTCCGGGAAGACATTCGAGATCTCACACAAATCACCCAACTCGACCAGATCGAGGCTGCGGTTAGATTGTTGGCCAACCGGTCGTCCCACCGCCTGGTCTATAGCAATCTAGCCAAGGAGATTCGCGTGTCGGTCGACACCGCAAAACGCTGGGTGATTGCGCTTCGCGATCTTCACTTCGGCTTCGAGGTGAGGCCCTGGTTTAAGAACGTGGCGCGATCTCTGCGCAAAGAACCGAAGTGGTACTTGCGCGACTGGGCATCCATCGACGACCCGGGCGACCGAGCCGAAACATTCGTCGCATGCCACTTGCTTAAAGCCGTTCAAGGTTGGACCGACATGGGGCTGGGTCAGTTTGAGCTTGCTTACCTTAGGGACAAAGAACAGCGAGAGGTCGACCTTCTCGTGGTACGAGACGGTGCTCCCTGGTTTTTGGTTGAGGTAAAGCATCGAGACGAATCGCTCAGTAAATCTCTCCGAAACTTCCAGGAGCAGATCAAAGCCCCCTTCGCGTTTCAGGTGGTCCTCGATGCTCCCTTTGTCGACGCAGATTGCTTTGCAAAACCCAGAGAACCGCTGGCGGTGCCGGCTCGCACTTTCCTTTCGCAGCTCCTCTAGCCGGCTGGGCGTGATCCGACCGAATGGCTCTTTCACGACGTTCTCGGCGGTGCCTACTTCAACGCCGGGCGCTTCGAAGAAGGCCTGAACGCTAGCCGTCGGCTCATTGCACTTTGGCCGGAGTACTACTTCGGTCAGCTCTGGTGCGCCATGAACGCAGTGGGACTCGGCGATCTTGCCCAGGCGAAAGCCGCGATCGATGAAGCGCGCCGACTCGTTCCCGATGTGTCCCTCGAAATGGTGCGCCGCGTGCTCGGCGCCATGGGGCCAGACGTCGATCGAAACATGATGGGCGCCCTTAGCCAAGCCGGCTTGGAGTGACAAAGGTATGTAGGACTGGGCGACTTCCCATATACCAACATCTATTGGTTGACTAACCACCAAATGTTGGTACTATGTTTTCATGTTAAAGACCTCTCCAAATAAGCTGCTTGGGAGCCGACGCCGCACAGAAACCCTGATTTTGGTGGCGCTCCTTGAAGAGTCCTACCCAAGCGAACTCGCACGTCTCTTATCCGCTCCCCTCTACTCCATCCAGAAAGTAGTGGATGCTCTCGACGTGGAAGGCGTTCTCGCCACCCGCCGTGTGGGAACGGAACGTCGTGTCTCGCTTAACCCGCGGTACCTTGCGGCGAAAGAGCTACGGCAATTGCTCCTGCGTCTTGCCAAGGCTGAACCAAGCCTAGAGAAAATAGCTGCCAGCGTCCGCCGTCGACCCCGTCGGAAGGGAAAAGCAGTGTGAAAGTTGGGGCGCGCGATGGTCTCAGAACCGTCGCCTTCAAGGTATGTACAGCTTTAAGCGAGGCGGGAGTCACTGCGGTATTAACGGGCGGAAGCGCGGCAACCGTCTACGCTCCCAAGGCCTATCAATCCAAAGATCTCGACTTTGTATTACAGGTCACGACACATAGCGGTACCAAAGCGGAGGAATCCCTGGCCGCTCTTGGGTACGAAGCCGACTCCGGAACCTACATCCACCACAAGAACCCCCTCACTCTTGAGTTCCTTCCCTATCCCATCGCAATCGGCAGCGAGATCATCGAAAAGTGGGACACCCTAAAAGATAATCAGGCTGGGAGAATTCTCCATATTCTCTCACCCACCGACAGTTGCCGCGATCGGCTAGCGGGCTTCTTATACTGGAATGACCGGTCGGCTCTAGAGCAGGCTTTGGCCGTGGCCACCCACCAGAAGATCAACCAAAGCAAAGTGCGGCGCTGGTGCCTGTCCGAGGGTCAGGAAGACAAATGGCGAGAGTTCGAAGACTACCTGAAGTCAGGAAGTTGAAGCTTGGCCGCAGAGAAGCGAGCTGGCGATTCGCAGGGAAAAATGGAGCGGAAGACGAGATTCGAACTCGCGACAACCACCTTGGCAAGGTGGAGCTCTACCACTGAGCTACTTCCGCTCTCAAAGAGGGCCTTAAAGAGGAACGAGAAGTCTAGTGATCCTCCCCTCCAAGGTCAACCGCATTTTGACCCCGAACCTAGCCTAAATTCCGCCCCTGAACCCTCTTCCACGGGGCCAAAAAAGGGAGCCGGCCTGAGCCGACTCCCTATCTAAATCATCCGAATCGCTAAGCCCTAGGGCCTGCAGCAGGCCGTGCCTACTTCAGCAGGGCTTTGATCGCTCCCCAAGTCCGGTCTTCGACCGGCACCGGGCTTTCGAGACAGGCACTCCCCGTGCCGCTGTTTGAACCCGTGAAGTTGGAGCCGCCGCCACCCCGAGCCCCACCGGTCACAAACGCGGTGTACGCCTTGGGGGTTCCAGCCTGGAAGCTGTCATCGATCGACTCAACGTCGAGGTTGTCGTAGACATCGGTGAACGAGGTGTATACCGC